>NZ_CP118955.1:2250000-2340000 GCF_029023785.1 Enterococcus faecium
GCGACTTCGCGACTCGTTGTACTTCCCATTGTAGCACGTGTGTAGCCCAGGTCATAAGGGGCATGATGATTTGACGTCATCCCCACCTTCCTCCGGTTTGTCACCGGCAGTCTTGCTAGAGTGCCCAACTGAATGATGGCAACTAACAATAAGGGTTGCGCTCGTTGCGGGACTTAACCCAACATCTCACGACACGAGCTGACGACAACCATGCACCACCTGTCACTTTGCCCCCGAAGGGGAAGCTCTATCTCTAGAGTGGTCAAAGGATGTCAAGACCTGGTAAGGTTCTTCGCGTTGCTTCGAATTAAACCACATGCTCCACCGCTTGTGCGGGCCCCCGTCAATTCCTTTGAGTTTCAACCTTGCGGTCGTACTCCCCAGGCGGAGTGCTTAATGCGTTAGCTGCAGCACTGAAGGGCGGAAACCCTCCAACACTTAGCACTCATCGTTTACGGCGTGGACTACCAGGGTATCTAATCCTGTTTGCTCCCCACGCTTTCGAGCCTCAGCGTCAGTTACAGACCAGAGAGCCGCCTTCGCCACTGGTGTTCCTCCATATATCTACGCATTTCACCGCTACACATGGAATTCCACTCTCCTCTTCTGCACTCAAGTCTCCCAGTTTCCAATGACCCTCCCCGGTTGAGCCGGGGGCTTTCACATCAGACTTAAGAAACCGCCTGCGCTCGCTTTACGCCCAATAAATCCGGACAACGCTTGCCACCTACGTATTACCGCGGCTGCTGGCACGTAGTTAGCCGTGGCTTTCTGGTTAGATACCGTCAAGGGATGAACAGTTACTCTCATCCTTGTTCTTCTCTAACAACAGAGTTTTACGATCCGAAAACCTTCTTCACTCACGCGGCGTTGCTCGGTCAGACTTTCGTCCATTGCCGAAGATTCCCTACTGCTGCCTCCCGTAGGAGTTTGGGCCGTGTCTCAGTCCCAATGTGGCCGATCACCCTCTCAGGTCGGCTATGCATCGTGGCCTTGGTGAGCCGTTACCTCACCAACTAGCTAATGCACCGCGGGTCCATCCATCAGCGACACCCGAAAGCGCCTTTCAAATCAAAACCATGCGGTTTCGATTGTTATACGGTATTAGCACCTGTTTCCAAGTGTTATCCCCTTCTGATGGGCAGGTTACCCACGTGTTACTCACCCGTTCGCCACTCCTCTTTTTCCGGTGGAGCAAGCTCCGGTGGAAAAAGAAGCGTTCGACTTGCATGTATTAGGCACGCCGCCAGCGTTCGTCCTGAGCCAGGATCAAACTCTCATAAAAAGTTCGAACAATCTTGCGATTGTTAAGCTCAATTTGTTTGCTAGCATATTGCTTGCTTGTTAAAAATGTTTATTGTCTTGAATTGAATCAAGACGCCCTACACATTTGGTTTGTCTTACTTTGTTCAGTTTTCAAAGGTCTACTTCATCGGGAGTGTTTCCCGATTCGTTTTTGGCTGCCGTAGCAACTTTTATATCATATCAGAGAGACAAGCGATTGTCAACTCTTTTTTAAAAGTTTTTTTCGATTTCGTTTTTCGAAATCTTTCAGCAACTCATTTATCATAACTTATCGTTTGTTATTTGTCAAGAACTTTTTTGAAGTTTTTTTTCGATAGAATCAAGCTTCGCAAGTGGTTCTTTTTAACGACTTAGTTATCTTATCACGTCTAAAAACATGTGTCAACTCTTTTTTGGAATTTTCATAAAATGTTTCAATGAAGCGCGACAACGTTGTTTAATATATCATTAAAAAAAATAAAGGTCAAGCTAAAATATTATTTAAGCTTGACCTTATTATAATTTCAACGATTGTCAAAAGTATTGTTTGCAGCTGTGTTGCCAGTTTCTATAGATAAATCACAGCTTTTGAAACATAAGTTTTGTACTGCTTCGATTCGCCCGAATTCTTTTGCAGTTATTTGGCAATGAGAAAAGCAGACATCTTCTATAGGCTTTTCAGGAAATGCTACTAAATCAAAAGCTCGGGAAGGAAGTGAGTAACCTGGAGAAAGGCATGCCTGTACGTTTTTGATGTGTATGTCTTTGACTTTCGTCATTTGCTTTGATTCAGGTATTTCTTCAGCCACTGCTTGCCAACTTTCTGGCATTTGAGCAAGGTCATTGCTATTTTTTCTATTGTATTCATTATGCCAGTCCATTATCCAAGAAAAAGGAAATTGTACATCAATCATATTCAGATTTTCTACCCTGATATTTTCGATCACTCCCCCTCTTTCTTTTGAAGATTTCATTCGAATACCACAGTCTGACTGAAAAAAATTGATATCGTGAATATATACGTCACTAACTCCAGCACTAACTTCGCTACCAATAGTTACACCGTATCCTGAACGGATTTTACATCTAGCAACCTCGATTCTTGATGATTTTCGATTGACTCTTGCACCATTGCCATCTCTGCCAGACTTAATAGCAATACAATCATCACCACAGGCCAAATCACATTCATAGACACGCACATTTGTTGAAGAATCAATATCAATCCCATCTGTACTTGGTCCATCATTGTTGCGGATGATTACTTTTTCTACTAATACATCGTTAGAATAAGTGATTTGCAAGTTCCAAAAACCTGATTTCTGAAAAATCAAATCACGAACAACAACATGTTCTGCATGATACAGTAAACAAGCGCGTGGACGTTTAATAGCATAATCCGCAATCCAACGAAGTCCCTTTTGATCGTATTCAGCTCTTGTCCCGCTTTTTTGATCTTTTCCCCAATACAGCTCCCACCAATGGTCTCCTTGACCGTCGATTATTCCTTTTCCTTCTATAAGAATATCTTTCGCCGAGAGAACATTCAAAATCGCTGCTGGCCATTTCATTTCTACGCCGGCTACTCGTGTATCGATTTCTGGAAATGCTTCGATATCTGTTCTCCCCTTGAGGACTGCACCTTCTTCAAAGATAAGATGACTCTTATCTTTTAAAAAAAGGGCTCCGACTAAATAAATGCCTTTTGGAATAAATACAGGTAAGTGTTCTTTCGCACCTTGATCGATTGCTTTTTGCAGTATTATTGTATCATCTTGTTGAGTGTCGTTTGTTTTAAAGTTCAAAGCATTGATAATCCCTTTTTTTGTCCGCAATACGTTTCTCCCTATCTTTCATTGATTTTTTTCAATTCTTCACCAATAAATACAGTTTTTGAACGATTCAGTGGGTAACCTACTAGCAAAATGATTGCGGATACAAATAAGCAGAATGCTGGTAACAAGTTTGCCATCGTATAAATCCTTTCTTGTACTAAAACTGATTGGATGGCTCCACCTGTTGTAGACGATTGGTAACCAATGAGTGCCAGCATAAATCCGCCTACCGCTCCTGCACATGCTTGTCCTACTTTTCTCGCAAAAGAATTTACTCCATATACTGTTCCATCTTCTCTTAAGCCTGTCTTATATTGATGATAATCAATCACGTCAGTAATGAATGCCCAGACCATCAAATTGAATAAACCAGATCCTAAAGTAGCGATAAATAAAAGAATCAGATATACCCATGCATTTGTTATATGAAGGAAATACATCAGCAAGTACATACATGAAGAAGCAAGTAACGCAAATACGCTTGCTTCCTTTTTACCAAATAATTTTGTCAGCTTTGTAGCAAATGGTGCTAAAACTACTACTGTTCCGTAAGTAAATAAAAGAGCAACAGACATTGCTTGTTTATTATGGAAGTAATCATTGAATAAATAAGTCATATTCGTCCCAGCTAAAATCTGATTGATCACAATGAAAATGTCAACAATGACTAAAATAATCAGTGCTCGATTAGCTAACAAACCTTTTACCAACTGAGAAGCAGATACTTTTTCGTTTTTGACAACTCTTACTCTTTCAGTAGTCAATTTACAAGTTAACATATATGCGACAAATGCTATTGCAGCACATCCGATTGAAATCCAAAAGAAATGATTCCCTGAAACGACTTGTTGTCCACTCTTGTTATGGGTATACATTAAAATCGGAATGAAGAATCCTGTAGTTGATCCGCCAATCGCAGAACCAATGCTTCGGAACGTGGACAACGAGGTGCGGTCATTAGGATTTGAGCTAATTGCTGCTGCCATTGCTCCATACGGGATATTGATTGTTGAGAGAAAAATCCCATAAACAATGTATGAAACAAAAATATAAGCAATCTTCACCGTCATTGGAAGATGTTGGACGAATGGCAAAAACAAAATGACAGTCACTAAGCAAAATGGATACTTCATTTTTCTGATCCAAGGAATAAATCGGCCAGTTTCTGTTAACTCTGAGACATCACATAATCTTCCAACCATCACATCAGCAAACGCATCCAAAATTCTCGAAATCAAGAATAACGTACCTACGATTGCCCCTGAAACGCCAAGAACATTCGTATAATAAATCATCAAGAAACTATTGACTAAACCTAAAATAAAACAGTTACCTAGATCACCGAACATGTAGCCTATCTTATCGGAAATCCCAAATTCCTTTTTTTCTTTTTTTACTGTATTTGCTGTAACAGCATTTTGTGAAAGCATTTGAATTCCTCCTACCTCTTCTAGTAAACGTTTTCAAAATTATAACTCTTTTTTTCTTGTTTTTATATTCACAATGTTGGCTTTTTATTGCATTATCTTGACAGATAAAAAACAAAAAATAATCTAAAAACATTGATGCATAAGATTGATAACTTTTTTTACATAACAATATATACAAACAAAAAAATTCACTAACTAGTGAAAATAAGTTAGTGAACCTCATTTATTAAAGAATTAAATTACAGATGATCTTTTCCATCATACTTGAAAAACTCAAAATCAGCATAACTTCCTCTTTTTTTATTTAGATCATGCACTGCTATCCCGATAAAATTTCCAGTAAACCCTCCTGAGAGTATACACATGTTTTTTTGCGGACCTACTTTCTTCCATTCTTCAGTTGATACGTCTTTCAAATGAAACTGTGCTGTCTCTTTCTTTACAGTGACTTTCAAAAAAGTCTTCTTTTCTGTGAGTGGAATCGTCCAATCTTCTATTTGTGCTACTCCGTTTTCTGATTCTATCATACGTAGGCATTTTCCCTTGTCCTCATTCCAAGTAACATAACAATAAATATAATTGGATTCATTTAAGTACAGTACCAGTCCAGCCATCTGATTAAAATTATTAGGCATGTATTCAAATGCTGTCTCCGCATCAAAAGTAAAATCCGTTTGCCGAATAGCTAACAAATGATGTTCGAAGGTAGATTGAAGAGATTCACCGGAAATCAGACGTAAAAAACCTGGTCTACATTTTGTATCACACCAATCAGCATTTGGCAAAATGCGTCTGGCATTCCAGTTCTTCTTTAGCTCTCCTTCAAATGTATCCATAAACTGATGATCTTTTTCTTGTTGTACCTCTTCATTTGTCTCAATCATTATTTCTTCCATCGGAGTTGTCTGGCTATCTTTAAGTCTTAACCAATCGTCGGACGTCCAATACACTTCTTGAATAGCGGTTTCTCTTCCCAAAATAGCCGCACCGTTTAATGGTCTGGTACAAAGATATGTCATGTACCATCTTCCTGACGGGGTTTGTACTAAGCTCCCATGTCCTGTACATTGCAATGTAGAAGCAGGTTTGTCACTAGCTGTCAGCATAGGAAAACCAGGATCAAGCTCGTAAGGACCAGTAATATTCTTTGCTCGGCAAACTGTAACTGAATGTCCTCTTCCTGTACCGCCTTCTGCCGTCATCAAATAATAATACCCGTTACGAAAATACAAATGTGGTGCCTCCGTTTTCGCTAATTCTGTACCTGCAAATATTTTATAGATGGGACCATCAAGCTTCTTCTTCTCTGCATCATATTCTTGTAATACGATACCGCTGGATTTATTCGGTGTGTCCAGACGATAATCCCATAGTTCATTGACAAGCCATTTTTTTCCCGTTTCAAGATCATGGAACAAAGAAGGATCAAAGCCGTTACTATTTAAATAAATTGGTTCGGACCAAGGACCTGTGATCTCAGATGCAGTGATCAAATAATTGTGGACATCTTTAAACGGACGGCCTGCACTTTTGACATCTGTGTAAACAAGATAAAACAATCCATCAGCATAACTGATCTGTGGCGCCCATATACTTCCATTTGTAGGATTTCCTTGCAAAGATACTTGAGTGGTCAAAATATCCGTTGTATGTGACCAGTTGACTAAATTTTTCGACTCATATACTCGGATTCCTGGAAGCCATTCAAAAGAGGAGACAATAATGTAATACCGCTCTTTCACTCTTAATATATTAGGATCTGGATTGAATCCTCTTAAAATAGGATTTTTCACTTTGATAGTCTGCATGATTCAGGCTCCTTTTCTCATTCTTACTCGATATAAACTGAATGCCCCAGCTGCTAAAAAAGCAAGTGAAATAAACAACACAACGGCAAACAGACCAGTCATGTCCTGTAATAATCCAAATGTATTTTCTAAAGACAAAGTTGAATGATCTACAGCAAGCGACTGATAACTTTTTTTAAACTCTGACGCAGACATATTACTTAAAGTAACTGCTAACCCGCCAAAGAAAATCAAAGATAGACTGCCACCGACCATTCCTAGCAATAGTTCCCATTTTCTTTTCATTTCTGAACCCCCTGCTTTTCTAAATGTATCCATTCAGGTCTTTTGATCGATGTTTCATAATTGTTATTACGTTCAGAGAATTTGACAGTCTGTTCATTTTTCTTGTCATCCCAATTATCCCAACCAGTTGGGTGAACATGCCCACCTATCTTACACGCTTCAAATAAGACATTTGCATACGGACGCCACGGTCTTCCTAAATAGACGTTTCTAGTATCAGGTTCTGCAGTCAAGGTACAGCTTTCAAAACGATACCCTGTTTTTTGATTTTTCGGCGTAGATGCTGCTGTGATGTATCCAGGATTTTTACTGGCTAAGCTATGGATATGACACTGATGAAAAACGGCATCTGCCCCACCAAATATGAAATCCACCGTTCCTTCAATCCAGCAATATTCATAGGTCTGACGACAATACTCAGGATTGGCAGAAGCCGGTGTACAAAAAGGAGTACCATCTTTTTGCAAATCAGGCAACGGACCCGTGCATAAGGTATCCTGATAACCAGATAGTCGACAGTTTTTTAAAGATACGCGATCTCCTGAATTGAATAAAGCAACAGCCTGTCCTACCTTTTCTCCTGGACCTGCTGTATTTTCGATGTGAAGATTTTCTAATACGACATTCGATCCTTCTAAGAAAAAAGTAGCACTTCGGAAAGTCCCTAACTGGCTACCGTCAAGATACTCCTGTTTTGCAAAACGATTACCGGAGATAACTACTGTTCCTGCTCCCACAAGTTTAAAATTGGATAATCTGCTTTCTATATATTCATCATATCTTCCTTCTTTTACTATCAAGACCTTTGGATGGCTATCCGGCAGGCCTGCCAAATAATCGATTCCTTCTTGGATAGTTTCAAAATCCGTCGGGGTATCTATAGCATTCTTTCCAATTATCAGTTTGTCTTTCATCCTCATAAATGCTCCCTTATGAATTGTTTCCAAATATTTCTCATTTCTTGTGTTTCCATATGACCGCCTGTTAAAGAAAAAGAAGAAAAGTTTTCTGGACTACCCATTGATTGATACTTTTTGTCCAGCCCTTTTCTCAGCTTCAGTACGCCTTCGTCCAAGCACATCGTATCGTTTTTTCCAACTAAGCTAAGACGAGGGCGCGGAGCGATTTTTTCTTGGATTGCTAACGTTGTATAAGCTGTCAATAGATTTGGCACATAGTAATAAAACCCATGATGATCTAGGCGGCGATGTAGCAAAAGTGTTTCGATGTCCACCTGTGCCGCTAGATCAATACAAACTTTGACACGAGAATCCAATGCTGTCACCCACCAGCTTAATAAGCCTCCCATAGAAAGACCAATCGTTGCGAGCCGTTGAGTATCTGTGTCTTCCCTTGTCTCCAAATAATCGATCAAGCTGATCACATCATAAATACGCATTCCCCATAACGTTTTTCCTGTTAATAAAAATTGTTTGAACAACTCGCTTTCAGAAATACCTCCGCGTTCTTCAAATCCCCAAGCATCAATCGACCAAACAGCATATCCCATTCCTGTCAGTACTTCTGCAAAAGATGGAGAAGCTAAGTAAGGAGCACCATGGATCAATTCACTTTTCCCGACTGAAAAATCTCCGCCGTGAGAATGCAGGTAAAGGACCGTCGGAAACGGTCCTTCTTTTTCTGGATAAGCATAGAGGGCTGGTACTGTTTCCAATTCATTTAAGTACAATTGATAGTATTCAAGCATAAAACCGTTTTGTTTTTCTCGGTATAATCGTTTTCCACTAGGGGTATGTCTGCTAGATGGAGCACCTAAAAAATCATTCAACTGCATAAGCAAAGTTTTTACGAACAACCAGTTCATCCATATTTTCTGATTGATTTGATTGGAATTTCTCAATACTGATTTCTTTAGTATTTTCTAATAGAAATGCTGGTCCCTCGTGATTTTCAATCGACATCTGGTTAAAGGAAACCTTACCCGCAAAGCCAATATAAAATCCTTGTCTGCTCATTTCCTCTATTCCTGTCATCATAGCAGGAACACCGGGAACTGCATCTTGGGCCATCGAGACATCGATATTGTCAAATGTGATTTCTTGTATGAATTGTTCCGCTAATCCATAAATAAAACCTGCAGAAGCATGGACATTCCTTGCCGTGATATTCGAAAAATGGATCCTTCTGAATGCTGGTGTCCGTTCATCTATCGGATAAGCCTTTTTTTCCCATACATACGGTTCTTTCCCTCGCGGACCACAGAAATAATAAAGATTCAGTATAAATGGACACATCACATTATCCATGACTATATTGGATACTCGAATATCTTCAACGATCCCGCCTCGACCTCGTCTAGATTTCAATCGTATTCCTCGATCAGTTTCTTGGAAGATACAATTTGAAATGGTAATATTACGAATACTACCACTCATTTCACTTCCTAATACGACACCGCCATGTCCATGGACCATCGTGCAATTTGTGATCGTGATATTTTCGCAAGCGATCCTTTCGTACGTATCTTCAGTCCCTGCCTTGATTGCAATACAGTCATCTCCCACGTCAATATGGCAATTACTAATACGCACATTTTTGCATGATTCTGGATCAATTCCGTCTGTATTTGGTGAATCCGCTGGGTTCAAGATCGTCAAGTTATCAAACGTTGCATTACTGCAAAGAATCGGGTTGATCGTCCAACTTGGTGACTGGATCAATTTAATATCTTTCACAGTAATTCGATGACAGTTATGGAAACTCATCAATTTAGGACGAGGATAAGCGAGATTATCTGGTTCATTTCTAAAAGTATGCCACCATTTTTTTCCATTTCCATCTAATGTACCGAAACCAGTGACAGAGATGTTCTCTACATTTTGAGCATAGATACAGGAAGCATAAACTTTTCGATGGACTCCTTCCCAACGTGAATGAACAACAGGATAATCTTTTGGATCGTCAGAGAATTTCAGAACCGCTCCTGCGCTTAAATGAAGTTCGACATTGCTTTTTAAAAATAAAGCTCCTGTTAGAAATTCACCTGCTGGAACAACTACGGTCCCGCCTCCGTCACTTGCTGCAGCATCAATGGCTTGTTGTATTGCTTCAGTATTCAATTCATCAATTGATGCGCCAAATGTCAAAATATCATACATATTTATAATGCCTCCACTTCAATCAATGCTTGCAAGAATGCACCAACGCCTTTTTGATCATTACAAATAATTGGTTCACTGATGTAGTAAGCATATGAACCATCTCGCTGATCTGCTCCGCCTAACCCTGCTACTTGACAGTTTTTATTCAAGTTCAGCCAGCCTTCTTTTGTTTCCAGAACAAATTCATCAAGTAATCCTTGATGTGATTTCTTCACTTGTGGAAGCCATTCTTCTTTGTTCAGCAGTCCCAAACGTATTCCTTTAGCCATTGCGTAAACAAACATACTACTGCCGGAAGCTTCCAGATAATTTCCTTTCCGTTTTGTTTCTGTTGTTACTTGATACCATGTCCCGCTGTTTTCTTCTTGATATGGAAGTAATGCAGCCAGTGTCTTTTCTAGAATTTCTTTCAGCAAAGAACAATCTGTTTCTTCATGAAGTAATTCATAGGTATCTGCTGCAGCCATCAAATACCAGCCAATCGATCGGCTCCAAAAATGATGGGATAGACCTGTTTTTGGATCAGCCCATGGTTGGACCTTCTTTTCATCCCATGCATGAATCAGCAAATTTGTTTTTGGATCGAATAGATGTTTATAACTGATTTCAAACTGTCTCAAAACATCTTGGTAATCTTTTTCTTCACTAAAATTCTGGATAAATTCAGCATAAAAAGGAGAACCCATATATAAGCCATCCAACCAAATTTGATAAGGATAAATTTCTTTATGCCAAAAAGCTCCTTCGGATGTGCGTGGATGGTTTGCCAACTGCTGGGAAAGGAGTTCTGCTGCTTTTTTATATTTTTCTTCGCCTGTTTCTTTGTACAATAAAAAGAAAAGCTTTCCTGTATTTACATGGTCGATATTGTATTCTTCAACGCTGTAGCCACGGATCGTTCCATCTTCTTGCACGAAATAGTCGATATTGTCTTTTATGAAATCAAAATAAATTTTTTCTTGGGTTCGTTCCCAAAGTAATTGGAACCCTTTAAGTACGACGCCATAGTCATAAGACCATTTTCCTTTATACCACTTTTCTTCATATAAGCGAGGTGTTCTTTCCATGATACTTTTTGCTAATTTCTTTGACCAGTTTTCCATTATTTGCTCTCCTTTAAAAATTAAAATAGGATTTGGGACAAATACCAAGAAGTATTTGTCCCAATCGTCTATATTACTGTGCCGCTGCTTTGTATGCTTCCTCGTACTCTTGTGTGATTCGATCGCCTCCTTGTGCTTTCCAGTCTTCTACAGCTTTTTTGAATCCATCTTCGTCAAGCTGTCCCATGATGTATTGCACCGTAGCATCAATGACGATTTTTTCAATTTCTGATCCTACTTCATTGTTCGTCGGTGAATCCAATGGCACAGAAGGATCCATTACAGCAAATTCTTCATTTTCTTTGATCAATTGATTAGAGAATTCTTTTTCAGGGTCTGTATCTTTGAAAGAGAACGTCACTTCACTAGGACGAGAGCTTGATAACGGTTGCACCTCTTGTTGCCAAAGATCCATATCGATAAATTCGATAGAACCATCATCATTCAATTCATAATGCGTTCCTTCGATACCGCCAGTCATCAATTTATACACATCTTCTTCTAAAAGATCATCAACAAATTGAAGTAATTTCTTCAATTGTGCTTCGTCTTTTACTTGAGATTTGGGAAATGCTAGCAAGCCGCCAATACCATTTCCTTCTGACCAAACATGATAACCGCCGCCTTCACCATCTGAGATCTTGTTTACAGGCACTAATTCCATATCATCTTGAATACCTTGACCCATCGTCTTCAGATTCTTGATATCCACCATTCCAGTGTAGATTCCAGTTCTTCCTTGTGCAAATTGTTCTTGCTGATCAGTCTTTTGGGTAACTGCAAAGTCTTGTGCCAAATAGCCATTCTCAAATAGATCTCTTGAAAAATTCAAAGCTTTCATATACTCTTCTGTATCAAATTCTGGAGTGAATTTGCCATTATCGTCTACAGCCCAGCCATTTGGTGCTCCAAAATAAGAAGTGAAAAGTTTAAAGCTGGTATAACGAATATCACTAGGCGCACGATCGCCAAAACCAACTGTGTCGTCCACACCATTTCCATCAGGATCGTTTTCTGTAAATTGTTTAGCTACTTCATAAAGCTCATCCATGGTAGTTGGAACATCTAGTCCTAGATTATCCAACCAGTCTTTTCGAATGACTAAGCCAGCACGAGCGTAGTCTTTTTGTATCGGTACGCCGTACAAGGCACCGTCGATACTCGCAGCTTCGATTCTATCTTCAGAAATTTGACTTAAATTTTTATAGTCTTTTAAATATTCTGATACATCCCAGAATACGCCTGATTTTAACGCATTGCGGACAGAAGAGTTTTTCAACATCGCAATTTGAAGTGTAACGATATCTCCTAGTTCATCAGAAGCCAATGCAGTTGTTAATCTTTCTTCTTTTGAAGCATCAGGAATCCAGTTGAATGTCAGTTCCGTATCGGTTTTTTCTTCGATCAAGTTCACAATCGTGTCTGTAGGCGGTGAAGCATGATGCAAAATATTTAACCAAGTGATTTTAGCTTTTCCATCTTCTGTCTCTGAAGAACTGTTACTTGAACTGCTGCCGCATGCGGCAAGTGCTAGAATTCCTGCAAAACTAAGACCTAATTTTACGAGCGTTGCTTTTTTCATAAATTTTCTCCTTCACTGTTTTAATAATATTTTTGTTTTCTTCTGTTTTTTCTGTATATGAGTTCTTCCATTCCAAATGGCAAAATATAGAATTTGCTGTCCACGTGACTGCGGAAAAGAAGAGACTGCCACCGATAAAGGTTAAAACACCTGGCATTGTTTGGATGATCATCAGATAAATCCCTACCATACTTAATATCAACACTAATGAGTAATGAAGATGTGAGAATCCGAATAAAAATGCCATTTTCATTTTGAAAAAATATCCTTTCCAATCATAATGAGCCATGATTGGGAAAATATAGAGTGCTGAGAGCACATATATGAACGCAGCAATATACAAAGCGATCCTAAGATACCAATTGTGTATGAAAGAAAGATCCACAAGTAAAACAATCCCGATGGCGCCATATATCCAGCTCATCAGCAAGGTTTCACGATAGTTTTCTTTAAAATATGTGAAGTACGTTTTCGTCAAAGGAAACGTTTCTTTTGAGCGCAGCCATTTTCTAATCACTGCAACCATCGCATACGATGCAGGACCGAAAGTAAAAACTCCCAAACCTGCGATGACTAAACCGCCCCACAGAAAATTCAAATAAACCAACTGTAAAATACGATTTAGCCTTCCGTTTATTTTATCTAATGACTGCAGCATATCTTTCCCTCTCTTTCTATCTTAGTAAACGCCGTCTTCTCCTAGCTTTTTGGCAATCTTATTAGCTAAAATTACCATAAACAATCCTACGACCCCTTTAAACAATCCCATTGCTGTACTGAAACTTAACTGTCCATTCTTCAATCCAGCTGTATAAATATAGGTGTCGAAAATTTCTGCAACGCTTCGATTCAATGAATTCAATAACAAGTACATATGCTCGAACCCTAAGTCTAATGTCTGACCGATTTTTAGAATCAGCAAGGTAATGATTACTGGACGAATTGCCGGCAATGTAACATGCCATGTTTTGCGTAAGCGTCCTGCTCCATCCATTTCTGCAGCTTCATACAACTGTGTATCGACTGCAGTTATCGCTGAAAGGTAGATGATCGTAGACCAGCCCAACTCTTTCCAGATCACTTGTCCGATATATACTGTGCGTGTCCATTCAGGGGATGTTAGAAAACTGATTTTTTCAAATCCCATTGTTGCAAGGAATTCATTCAATACCCCTCCGTCAACATTCAAAAATACATAAGTAATCGAAACAATGATTACCCAAGACATGAAGTGAGGGATGTAAATGATCGTTTGAATCCCGTTTTTCAATCGTTTGTTCGTTACTTCATTTAATAGTAAAGACAAAATGATTGGCATCGGAAAAAACACGAAGATATTTAATCCGAACAAGATCAACGTATTTCTTAATAATGTAAAGAATGTCGGTTCTGTAAACAAACGAATGAAATGTTTGAAACCGACCCAAGGACTTCCCATTATTCCTAAAAATGGTTGATAATCTTGAAAAGCAATAACGAGTCCCCCCATAGGAAGATACCTAAAAATCAAGAAATAAAGGACTCCCGGCAGAATCATCACATATAAAAATTTATTCGTTTTGATTCCTGCAATTATTTTTTTTCGTCTTCTGAGCTTTTCTTCTTTTTTCGATAGCGTCAGTTGAAATGGTTCTTGTTTCTTTACACTTTCCATAAGCCCCTCCTTAGTTTTGTGAATGTTTGCTGCTTATGACTTCATGATAGATAACTATCTGAATTACGTATATAATCATTTTTATCGTAAGTAAAAACGCTTACATAGCAATGATTTTTGTGCTATACAAAACGATAAAGTGTATTTTTTCACAAATAAACTACGCATAGCAAACCTTCTATTTTTTTCTATCTGACACTTAGCATAGGAAATGATTATATACGTAATCTTTCACCGATGATAAATTGAACATATAGAAACAGAAACATTTAATTTATTTTGAGGAGGAGCCTATCTATATGAAAAAGAAAGTCTCTATAGGAGAAAGAAGTTTTACACTTTTCAACAATACGTTTCTAATTTTGCTAGCTTTGATCTGTATCGTTCCTTTTTTAAATATCATCGCTACATCTTTTGCTTCTACACAAGAAGTCGTCGCGAAAAAGTTTATCCTTTTTCCTACTACCTTTTCTTTAGACGCGTATCGCTACATTCTTTCTACGCCGACCATTTTTAGAGCACTTGCTGTTTCGATTGGTGTTACAGGTGTCGGAACGATCGTCAGTATGTGTGCAACTTCACTGATGGCCTACGGTCTTTCCAGAAAGTATTTGTTTGGTCGAGGTTTCGTCAACTTTCTTGTTGTATTTTCTATGTTGTTCAGCGGGGGGATGATTCCAACGTTCTTAGTTGTTCGTTCTCTAGGGCTGGTCAATTCTTACTGGGCCATGATCCTGCCTGTGGCTGTTAATGCAATGAATATGATCATTATGAGAAACTTTTTCCAAGCCTTGCCGGATAGTTTGGAAGAATCAGCAAAAATGGATGGTTGCACAGATTTTGGTGTATTTTTCAAAATTATGCTGCCATTAGCTTTACCGTCTATTGCTACTATCTCGCTTTTTTATGCTGTTACTTACTGGAACACTTATATGACTGCTATTTTGTATATCAACGATTCATCTAAATGGCCGATACAGATTCTTTTACGCCAAATCGTCATTGTATCAAGTGGGATGCAAGCAGAAAGTAGTGCCGTTGATGTGATTCCACCAGCACAAACAGTTAAAATGGCTGTTATCGTTATTGCAACAGTGCCTATGCTGATTGTTTATCCTTTTGTTCAGAAATATTTTGTCAAAGGAGCACTCGTAGGTTCTGTCAAAGGGTGATTATGTACTGAACGCAAAATGGTAGTTGTGTCAGAAGTGGTCAGCTTCAAGAAATAAGAAGGCATTTACGAAAATTGCTTCTTAAATTTTTGTGAAATTTCGGCTTATTTTTCGAAGAATCTACTCCTGGAACACCGTGTATCAGAGGTTGTGAAAGAGACGTTCAGCCTTGAGCGATGATAAAAACTCTCACAAACATTGCGACGAGTAACCCACAGGAGCAATAAGAAGCGATTTTGAAAAATAGCTTCCCATATTTCACAAAATTATGCCTTATTGTCGATAGCCTGTCTCTTGAACGCCATTTATTCGTAAAAAAGAACTGTGACAAGACTTTTGTCACAGTTCTTTTTGCGTGCTTAGCCTTGAAATTTAACTATCCATAAATACAAATACTAGGGTTATTCTAACTTCTTTTATTGCTTGAATCAGTCCACAAGAAAAACAGCCTCTTGATTAAACGGCGTTTATCTTGTTGATTCTGCGGCAATAAAATCAGCCAGCAGCAAAACATGAAGTGCTGTTTTTTGCTGTCCTCTTTTATTGCTTGAATCAGATCACAAGAAAAACAGCCTCTTGATTCACAAATATTTTTTTCGATATTCTCCCGGCGTAATCGATTCCTTCTTTTTAAAGAAACGAATAAAATTTTGCGGATTTCGATATTGCAATCTTTCTGCAATCTCTTTTACGGAGAGGTTAGTCTCTTTCAACCATTTTTTTGCTACCTCTAAACGATGATTTTGAACAAAATCACCAAATTTTTCTCCTGTTTCCTTTTTAAATACATTACTTAAATAGTTAGGGTTATAATGCAACCTATCAGCGATCACATCTAAAGACAGATCACGATCATATTCTGTGTAGACGATATGCATAATATTCTCCGACAAATTTTTAAATTCATGATCAGTGATTGCTTGAGAGCATTCTGTGATTGGCAGAACTAATTGTTCTAAAACAAGTTTTTCTAGTTCTTTGGGATGATAATTGTTCAGTGCTTTTACATAAATTTGTTTCATGTTATCAAAGTTTTTTGAATCTACTCCCAATAACTGTCCTAATTGAACGAGTTCATTGATCAAGCGGACCGAAACTACTTCCCGACTCAAAGGATTTTTATTTTGTGCAAACAATGCATCAATCAATTCATGTACTAAATTCTTCACTTCCTGATTTCCAGAACGAATGGCTTCAAACAATCGATTTTGTTCTTCTATCGGATATCTAATAAGTGTTTTTTCATGAGCAGCAGGAACGATTTCCTGATAAAAAATAATTGAACTTGGACCAGTATTTACACGATAATACAGGGCTTCTTTTGCCCGATCAACCGATTGCTTGCTTTCATTCAGCGTTTCGAACCGGTTACTGATGCCTATACTGATAGTTAAATTCAAGTATTCTTTTACACGTTTTTGAATGAGTCGGCAATACTCCATGACTTTTTTGCTTGCTTCTGCATCATCTTTATCCATTCGATAAATAGTGGCTTGCATTTCTTCATTCAAAACGATCGGCAGCATTCGATTTTCCTTTGGCACAATTTCCGTGATCATGTTGTTGATCGCTAAAAGTAGCAAATCACGCTCCCCACCGTGACTATCTTCTAACAGATCGATTTGAACCAAAGCTGTATAATAGCAGTCATTTTGAGAACTATAACCAAATTGCTGCAACCGCTGATCTAGTTCTCGCCTTTCTACTCGATTTCTAAATAAACTAAGTACAAATAGCGTTTCCAGCTGTGGCTTTTGGGTAACTAAGTGTGCACTTAACGCTTCTTTTTCTCCTATGATCCGACTGACTGATTGAGCGACCAAATCTAGTTCTTTCCCACTGAATCCTTTTGATTTAAGATTCAGACGTTCCTGTATTTGAGAAATCGGACGGGCAAATCTGTCCGAAAATAAGTAGGAAAGAAGACCAATGAGTCCTACCAGTGTTAAAGACACTGCAACTAGCCCGATTCTCAGATTGCGGATCATTGCGCCAATTGCACTAGAGTCAACTTCTAATCTGTAAATCCAATTATTATAATCTGATTTCAGTACTATATACGTTTTATCTTTTTCTCTTATCACTTTCAGCTGATTGTAATCTAGATCCACGTCCGTTAATACAGTTGGTTGCTCTTTATTTTTTACTGTCTGAGTAGTAAAAAGGTTGCCAACTTCGTTTTCAATAGAAAGTATGTCTTCTCCACTTTCACCAACAACTTGTTCTATTGTATGTTTCTCTATCGTAGCAATTCCCAATGCATATTTTTCTTTTTCAAACATTGGCAAAGAAATCACCATTTCGATTCCTTTGTTTTTCTTTTGCCAAAATAAATTATTTTTGTTATTTATGTACTTCTGTTGATACTTTTCAACTTCCTCTTCGGTCAGTTGACTCAACGATCCATTGATTACTCCCCATTTACCAGCCAAACTGACTAAATCATAATTATTATCATCCATAACAATCGTTTCTATAAAATTTAGTTCTTTCCTGATTTCAGAATAAGTGGAGTAATCTGTATATGTCAGCGGATGCTTGAATATGTCCGAGAAATTTTTGGTCGAACCATACGTAGAAAACGAATATTCAATCGTTCTAATTTTCCATTCAACGTTAGTTTTAACTTGCCTGAGCAAATTCTTTTTGTCTGTTAAATAACTCGATTCGATCGATTCATAGGTATTCTGGTAAATGAATAAACTAAATCCTATGACAAGTACGGCTCCTAATAAAAACATCGGTAAAAATATTTTATAAAATACTGTACTTTTCTTCATTTTCTTCCTCTCCTCCTTTTAAAATAAAAGGCTTTCATTTTTCTGTAAAATTGATACTCATCTAATTAAATGAGCATTCCCCGCTTTCAAGAATAGCATAATTAAAAATAAAAATCCAAGTAATTTTTAACGTGTGCAATCTTTTCATATCAAAGATCTATTGACTTATCGTAGTTATCGTAATATGATGAATGCGTTAACAAAAAGTGAAAAAGTAAGGAAAATGATGGAATGGTAACGATCAAAGATATCGCTAAAGCAGCTGGCGTTTCTCATACGACAGTTTCTCGTGCTTTGAATAACAGCAGTTTAATAAAAAATGAAACAAAACAAAAAATACGACAACTAGCTAAGGAAATGAATTATTCGCCAAACTATAGTGCAAAAGGTTTAGTGAATCAAAAAAAATATCTAATCGGACTATTTTTCTCAAGTTTGCATAAAGGAACTTCATCAAATTTCCTAGCAGATTCCATTGCAGGCATCCATTCAGTATTAGACACAAATTACAGTTTATCTGTTGAAAGTATCGATGTTGTTGATTTAACAGAAATCAACCTGCAACGCTACGATGGACTGATCGTTATGAGTCAAAGTGATGATGATCAGCCTTTCATCGACTATCTCAAAGAAAAAGAATTTCCTTTCGTTGTTGTCAATCGTCACATCAATGATCCAGCGGTTATCAACGTCACTGCCGATGATGCGGCCGGTGTTATGCAGGCAGTAGATTACGGTATTGGATGCGGACATACGAAGATCGCTTATATTGGCGGAAAGAAAAATTTTCGTTCGACAAAAGAACGGGAAAAAGGGGTATTGAAAAGTCTAAAAAAAGCGAGCATCCCTGTCAATCTAGCCTATTTTTTAACAGGAGATTACAGCTTAGAAAGCGGCCTCCAAAACATGGAATACCTATTATCACTTTCTGACCTGCCTACTCTGGTTTTTTGCGGCAACGACGACATAGCGATTGGTGCATTGAGAGCTGTACATTTAGCTGGCCTCCGTGTTCCCCAGAACATTTCTCTGATCGGGTTCGATGATTCTCCAGTCGTCTCCTATCTCAATCCGCCGCTTACCACCGTACGTAAGCCTTTGAAAGAAATGTGTCAAGAAGGAACAAAGCTTTTACTAGATTTGATCGAAGGCAGGACGATCGAACAATCTAAAATTGAGCTCTCCACCTTGTTGATCCTTCGTGAGTCGATCAATTACTTGTAAACTACAAGTAATTTTATATAAAAATGTTAACGTGTGCATAACACAGAAAGGAAGTTTATATGAAAAAACTGACAAAAGAATTAGTGAAAAAAAACGAAGCACCTGTAAAAGTTCTTCAGTTTGGTGAAGGCAATTTTATGCGTGGATTTATTGATTGGCAGATTCAGCAGCTGAATAACCAACAATTGTTTAAAGGTAATGTTGCAATCATTCAACCTTTAGAACAAGGTCTTGGAAATATGATGAACCAGCAAGATAATTTATATACGGTCATTTTACAAGGACTCAGCAATGGCGAAATCGTTGATACTTCCGAGATTATCACCGTAGTAGAACAAATGATCAATCCTTATGATGAATGGGATGCTTATCTATCTCTAGCAGAAAATGACGACTTGGCCTATATCGTCTCCAATACAACAGAGGCAGGAATCCAATTCGTGGAGACTGATAATTTAACAGATACTCCCCCACAGAGCTTCCCGGGCAAACTGACAGCCTTTTTATACCGACGTTTCAAATTAAACAAAGCTGGCTTTACCATCATTCCTTGCGAACTGATTGACAGAAACGGCGAACGTCTAAAAGAAATCATTTTACGCTACGCAGAAAAATGGGATTTAGAACCTGCTTTTGTTGAGTGGTTAGAAAAAGAAAATGTTTTCTGTTGTAGTTTAGTTGATCGCATCGTCCCAGGTTATCCTCGCGAAGATGCAGGTGTTTTCAATCAACGGCATAACTATGAAGATCAATTGATGGTCAAAGCAGAACCATTCATGCTTTGGGTGATCGAAGGGCCTAAAGAATTGGAGAATCAACTACCATTCAAACAGGCTGGCTTGAATGTCATCATCACAGATGATATGACTCCTTATCGTGAACGTAAGGTGCATTTGCTTAATGGACCGCATACAGCGATGGTCCCTCTTGCTTTGTTGGCGGAATTGGAAACTGTAGAAGAAGTAATGAAAGATCCTTTATTCTCCGCATATGTTGATCAGTTATTCAATCTAGAATTGATTCCTATGCTTTCTTTACCTAAAGATGAATTAGCCATTTATGCTGACCAAATCAAAGAACGTTTCTTGAATCCTTTTGCCCATCACAAATTAGAAGCGATTTCATTAAATAGTGTTTCAAAGTTCAGCACCCGTCTGCTTCCAGTGTTCAAGAAGTATATCGAAGAACAAAATCAGGTACCACCGTTAATCACTGTTTCACTAGCTGCGCTACTTCTTATGTATCGAGGCGATCAAGTAAAGCCACATGATGATGAAAAGACGATAAGCGAATTTACTGATGCTTGGTCTGATAATGGAACAGCTATTCCTCGATTATTGCAAAACGCTGCGCTTTGGGGAGAAGATTTGTCTCAAATACCGAATGTGACAGATACAGTTCAAGAAATAGCTGCAAAGATCGATCAAAAAGGTGTCCGGTCAGTATTACAAGAAATGAAAGGAACGATGGTCCATGCTTGAAACCCTGCAACCAAC
This sequence comes from Enterococcus faecium, assembly GCF_029023785.1. NCBI lineage: Bacteria > Bacillati > Bacillota > Bacilli > Lactobacillales > Enterococcaceae > Enterococcus > Enterococcus faecium. Next base: position 2,270,776 of record NZ_CP118955.1, read on the forward strand.
AATGAAATTAAATCGACGAGACAGTGTGGTCGTCGCATTAACCCCTATTCCAAAACAAACACAACTGACGATTGATCAGCAAACGATCACCACTCTTGAAGATATCCCGCAAGGTCATAAGATTGCATTGGGTGATTTGAAAGCTGGAGACAACGTGATCAAATATGGCTATCCAATCGGTCATGTGACGACAGACGTAACTGCCGGTCAATGGCTGCACACTCATAATGTAAAAACCAATCTTTCTGGTGAATTGGATTATCGATATGAAAAAGATGTCCATCCAAGTCATTACCTTTTTGAGAACCGAACATTTCAAGGTTACTTGCGAAAAAATGGAAAAGTAGGGATTCGTAATGATTTGTTTTTAGTACCTACCGTTGGGTGTGTGAATGGCATTGCTGAACTGATCGTCAAACAGTTCAAGGAAAAACATCCAGATCTGGGACAGTTTGACCATATTACGATTTTAAAGCATCCTTATGGCTGTTCGCAGCTTGGAAAAGATCATCAAAATACTCGAGAAATTTTAGCGGACGCAGTAAATCATCCCAATGCCGGAGGAGTTTTAGTATTTGGATTAGGTTGTGAGAACAATACAGTTCCTGAATTCAAAAAAATTTTAGGTGAATATGATGAAGAACGAGTGAAATTTCTAGTGGCTCAAGATGTTTACGATGAGATCGAACAAGGTGTGGCTCTATTAGAAGAGCTTTTAACAGCGGCGGAAAATGACCAGCGCATATCAGTCCCGCTCTCTAAGTTGAATGTCGGTTTGAAATGCGGCGGTTCTGATGGTCTATCGGGAATAACTGCTAATCCTTTACTTGGTGCATTTTCTGACTACTTGATTGCTCAAGGAGGCAGCACGATCTTAACAGAAGTGCCAGAAATGTTTGGCGCAGAACAAGTATTGATGGCACGAGCGGAAAATGAAGAAGTTTTTGACTCAATCGTTGACTTGATCAATGACTTCAAACAGTATTTCTTGTCTTACGGGGAACCAGTTTACGAAAACCCATCTCCTGGTAATAAAGCAGGTGGGATCACTACATTAGAAGATAAGTCTTTAGGCTGCACGCAAAAATCAGGAAGCTCTCCTGTCGTTGATGTGCTACAATATGGCGAAAAAATCAGAAAACCAGGGCTTAGTTTATTGCAAGCTCCCGGGAATGATCTTGTAGCTGCCTCTGCTCTTGCTTCATCCGATTGCCAGTTGGTCTTGTTTACCACAGGAAGAGGGACTCCGTTTGGCTCATATGTCCCAACGGTCAAGGTATCTACGAATACAACTCTTTTTGAACGCAAAGGTCATTGGATGGATTTTAATGCAGGCGTCTTATTAGAACAACCAATGGAAGTAATCTTAGAATCGTTTGTTCAAAAAATCATCGCTGTAGCTAGTGGAGAAGAAACGAAAAATGAACAAAATGACGTTCGAGAAATTGCCATTTTTAAAAACGGAGTAACACTTTGATTTTCATAAAACAGTATAAAAAGAAAGAAGGAAGATTTATGTTTTTATCTGATGATTTTTTATTAAAAGACGATTGGGCGAAAAAGCTTTACCATTCCTACGCAAAAAACATGCCCATTATTGATTATCACTGTCACTTAGATCCAAAAGAAATTTACGAAAACAACAATTTCAGCAATCTGACAGAAGCTTGGTTAGGAGGCGATCATTACAAATGGCGCTTGATGCGAGCTTGCGGCGTGCCTGAAGAAAAAATCACAGGAAATGCTTCTGATTTTGAAAAATTTTTAGCTTGGTGTCAAACCGTACCAAAAATTATCGGAAATCCGCTTTACAGTTGGTCACATCTTGAATTGAAGCGTTTCTTCGGTATTGACTTGTTGATAAATGAAGAAAATGCAGAGAAAATTTGGACACAAGCAAATGAAATTTTGGCAGCTCCTGATTTTCGCCGTCGGGAAATCGCAAAAAAATCGAATGTAGAAGTGATTTGTACAACAGATGATCCCGCAGACGACTTGCACTATCATCAGTTGCTTGCTCATGAAGAACCAGATTTGAAGGTTCTACCTTCATTCCGTCCAGATAAAGCACTCAATATTGAAAAAGAAGGATTTAATGCATGGGTCACACTACTGGAAGAAGCAGCTGACCAAACGATCACCACCTATCAAGAACTGATAGAAGTCTTAGGGCAGCGGATAGAATACTTCCATCAACATGGATGTCGTGTTTCCGACCACGCTTTAGACATCTTACGCTATAAAGAAGCGGATGAAACAGTATTAGAAGAGATTTTTCAAAAAGCACGAGCTAACAAACTATTATCTTCAGATGAAATCGATGCTTATCGTACAGAAACACTGATACATTTGACCCACTTCTATCATTCTCATAATTGGACGATGCAGCTGCACATCCATGCTTATCGTAACTGTAATACACAAATGTTGGAAAAATTAGGGCCCGATACCGGCTATGATGGAATGAATGATCTTTCTTTGACTATTCCTCTGCAAAAATTATTGAACCGTGCAGAAGAAACGGATCAGTTGCCAAAGACGATCCTTTATTCATTGAATCCGAATGACTATCCTGCGATTTTAGCTTTGATGGGCTGTTTCCAAAAAGAACAGAATGGAAAACTGCAGTTAGGTTCTGGATGGTGGTACAACGATACTCGAGCTGGTATGCGCGATCAATTGACACAATTTGCTGATGGTAGTGCTTTGGGGAATTTTGTCGGCATGCTGACAGATTCAAGAAGTTTCCTGTCCTACACTAGACATGAATATTTCCGTCGTGTTCTTTGTGAATTTTTAGGCGAAATGGTCATGCGAGGAGAAGCACCTGAAGATGAACAACTTTTAGGAAGTCTAGTTCAAGCGATTAGTTATACAAATGCTAAAAATTACTTTGGCTTTTTTGCCTAATTGATTAATAGTAACAGTAACGAATCAAAAACAGGATAGTGAAATAACGGAATCCGTTTATCCACGTTTTAGAGAAGAAGACGGACCAAATTTGCTCCGTCTTCTTCTCTTGCTGTTCTGCTTCATTGCCTATAAACCTTTATGAAAGAAGAGATAACATGCCTACTATCCATATTGCCGGTGATTCTACTGCGGCAGAAAAAGATGAAAACAAGCGTCCCGAGACAGGTTGGGGAGAAAAAATCTCTGCTTATTTTTCACCCGAGATCCAGATCAATAACCAAGCAAAGAATGGACGCAGCACCAAATCATTTATCCAGGAAGGAAGGTTAGCCCGTCTAGCTTCACAGTTTCAGCCGAATGATTTCTTATTTGTACAATTTGGACATAACGACCAGAAAATCCAAGAAGAAAGAGGTACGCTTCCCTTCGGTAGCTATTTAAAAAATCTGCAGATATTTTTTGAATGCGCAAAAAAAGCGAACGTCCAAATGGTCTTACTGACATCTGTGACGCGACGAGATTACTTAGAAAACGGAACATTGAATCCAGATATACTTGGAGACTATCCAAAAGCGATGCGTGCATTTGCTGAGAAACACCATATTCCTCTTTTAGATGTGTTCTCAAGATCACAAGAATTGTTCCAGACCTTCTCAAAAGAAGAGACAAAAAAATTCTACCTGCATCTTATGCCTGATACTTGTAAAAATTACCCAGAAGGACTAAAAGACAATACCCACTTTAGTCCAGAAGGCGCTGATAAAGTTGCCCGAATAATTGTTGAATTGATAAAAGAATCCCGTCTGCCTCTTGCTAATTATTTACAAAAAGGAGTTTGAGATGTTTCCATTAAATTTAGGCATCCGTGCCCACGATTTAGATGTTCGAAATCGTGAAGAAATCGTTCAAAAAGTATCACAGCTTCACTTGTCCCATATCCAATTTGCACCACAAAAAGCATTTCCTGAACAACTTAAATTAACTGACATGACACTTGGGAGTGCTGCCTATTTTGGTGAATACTTCCAAAAAAACAATATCGAACTTTCCATTTTAGGATGCTATATCAACCTATCCAGCAAAAATCAAGAAGTTCGTGCACAAGCATTGGCAACTTTCAAACAGCAAATTGCTCTGTGCTCTGCCTATCAAGCCAAGATGATTGCTACGGAAACCGGTAGTGTCTCTGTCGGTTACACAAAAGAAAATTTTACTGAAGAAGCTTATCAGATCGCCAGAAATTCTATCATTGAATTAGTCGCTCATGCAGAAAATTTTGGCGTAACTGTTGCTGTTGAAGCAGGGATCAATCATCCAATCTATAACTATCAGTTAGCTAAACGTTTAATCGATGAAGTAGCTTCACCAAATTTAAAAATCATTTTAGATTGTGCGAATTTGATGCATAAAGAAAATCATGCTGATCAGGAAAAAGTGATCCGAGGTGCCTTGGACAATTTACATGGTTATATTACAGCGCTTCATCTCAAAGACTATATCATGGAAAATGGAAAGATCCGCATGGTACCTGTTGGCAAGGGCTGTTTAGATTTCCGCCCGGTACTGCATTATATCAAATATGAGCGTCCTCTAATGTACGCCACTCTTGAAGCTACTCCTGAGATTTATGTTCCTGAAGCAATAGAACACTTGCAGTTTATTTACCAAGATTGTTAAGGAGAAGATTATGGAGGAACGAATACAGAAAAGTTATCAAAAATATCATGCAAATGCTTTTCAGACATTGCTGCATCTTTATCAGGGAAATTATTGGCGTTTTGCCATGTCAGGACTCTTTTTTATTATCAAACATCTTCCATCTTGGTTAATGCCGATCGCTATTGCCAATGTAATCAATGCAGCTTCATCGAAAGATTCTTCTCAGTTGCAGGCCATTTATTTCAACGCTTTTTTGATGGCTTGTCTGATTGGTCAAAATATATTGACGAATTATTTTCATGTAAAATACCATAGCACTTCGATCCGTCAAGTAGAAGCTGGACTAAGAGCGACCCTTATCAAGAAAATCCAAGAACTATCTATTCCTTATCAAAAAGAATTGCAATCTGGACGAATCCAGTCAAAGATCATCCGTGATGTAGAAGCTATCCAAACGTTGTCCTCTCAAGTATTTGTCAGCGGATTAAATATCGCTGTCAATTTATTCGTAGCTTTAGGTATCACGCTTTATAAAAGTCCTGTTGTTTTCATGTTTTTCTTATTGACTGTTCCTCTCGCCGCATTCGTTACTCTCTTTTTCCGTAAAAGGATCAGACAGTCCAACTCAGACTTCAGGCAAGAAATGGAAGAGACTTCTGCAAAAGTGATCGAAGTGATCGAATTAGCACCGATTGCTCGAGCTCATGGGTTAGAAAAACACGAAACAACTCGCTTAAATAAGCATTTTACTCAAATCTATGAAAAAGGATTCCACTTAGATATCCTGCAATCTGTTTTCGGATCAGTCAGCTGGGCTAGTTTTCAGATATTTCAGCTGATTTGTTTGATTTTCACTGGGATATTAGCTTTACAAGGGCGCATCCAACCCGGCGATGTCGTGATGTATCAGACGTATTTCACGACGATCGTCAATTCCGTTTCTGGAATGATCACGCTGATTCCTACGATTTCAAAAGGCATGGAATCTATCACTTCTATTGGCGAACTGTTGATTGCTGGCGATGTAGAAACTTATCACGGTAAGAAAAAAATCCAACATTTGGATGGAAATTTTCGTTTTGAGGATGTTTCTTTTCTTTATCCGGACTCACTCAAACCGATTATCGATCATTTTTCTCTAGAGGTGAAAGCTGGAGAAACAATTGCTTTTGTTGGGCCATCTGGCTCTGGAAAATCTACACTCCTTAACTTATTGATTGGATTTATCCAGCCGACTTCAGGAAAAATTTTTCTAGATGATCAGCCTTTGGATGAACTGGATATGCGAAGTGTGCGAAATTATTTAGCCGTTGTTCCTCAAACCACTTTGTTGTTCTCCGCTTCGATCAAAGAGAACATCACTTATGGCTTGAAAAACGTATCAAAAGAACGTTTAGATGAAGTCATCGAAGCTGCGCAACTTTCTTCACTGATTGACCAGCTTCCTGATGGTCTGGATACCTTAGTAGGCGAACATGGCAACAAGCTGTCTGGTGGCCAAAAGCAACGTATCTCCATTGCACGAGCGTTGATACGTCAGCCAAAAATCATTTTGCTAGATGAAGCAACCTCAGCTTTAGATAACCAGTCAGAGAAAAAAATCCAGCAAGCCCTGAATTACCTGACAGAAACACCCACTACTTTTATTGTGGCTCATCGGCTTTCAACGATCAAAGAGGCAGATAAAATCGTTGTGATCGATGAAGGAAAAATCGTTGAAATAGGTACTTACGAAAAACTGTTAGCTCAAAAAGGCTATTTCTACCGCTTGAAAAATGAATGACAAAAAATAGGAGCTATGACAAGACTTTTGTCGTAGCTCCTATTTCTGAATAAACGGTGTTCTCCTGCCAACTCCTCGGTCACAAGTCACAATAGTCATCAAACATGAGAAGCTGTTTTTTGAAATTGTTCCTTGTAACTCAGAGTTAAACGGTAGGCTCACGACCTCTTGGTAAATGGTGTTCAAGAGACAGCCTATCGGCAATAAGAAGCAATTTTGTCATCGCTCAAGGCCGAACGTCTCTTTCACACCCTCTGTTGTTTCATAAAATAGTTTTATTCGCTGTAAAGGTCGCGAACTGGTGTCATGATGATACGGTTCAAGTCATTGATGATTGTACTGAAGCCTTGCTCTTTTTGCATCAAGTCATTGATTACTTCTTCTGATTGGATTTTCACAGCCATTTCTTGTGCTTTCATTGCATCTTCGTCGCTGAACTCTTGTCCACTCATTTGTTTTTCTTGTAATTCGATTTGCATCGCTTGGAAGTCTTTGAACAGTTTGTGTGCTTCTTCGTTTGCTTGTACTTTCTCGTACGCTTCTTTCAACGCTTTGAATTCTGGTAATTCACGGATCTCACGTTCGATTTGATTCGCGCTATCGTAGATGTTTGACATGTTATGCCCTCTTTTCTTTTAGTAGTTACTCTCTATTGTAACATGGGGTTATTCGTTTTCAAAGGGGCTACTCTCCTTGATATTTCCGCCAGAGGTCTTTAGCCGCTTCACCAATTCCCTGAACGCCTTCTTTCACCATATCGCCGAAGTTTTTCAGCCCTTCTTTTGCTTGTTCACCATATTGATTCAAGTTATCTTGCCAATTTCCAGACTCTCCATTAGAATTTCCTGTGTTTCCAACTTGATCTGCAGCTACCACTTGTCCTCCTGTGGCATAGGCATCTGCTACACTAAATCCTGTTTTTGAAGTATACGGAAGGATGCCTTCTGCCGCTGATTTGAAGACTTTCCCGACAACATTTCCACTTGTCCCTTCCAAATAGTGCAGCTTGCTGGATTCTTCGTAACCCATCCATGTCGAAATCACTACGTCTGGCGTGTAACCGATCATCCATTGGTCATTTGCTTTTGTGGCATCGAAATTAGTTTCTGTGGTTCCTGTTTTCCCTGCTATCGTATAACCTGCAGGATTCGCAGCAGCCGCTGTTCCATTTGAAAATGTACCAAGAAGCATGCTGGTCATTTCATCGGCTGTTTCCTTTGATATGACCTGTTTTGGTTTTTTGTTTGTGTTATCGACGATCACCGCTCCAGTCGAATCAACGATTTTCGTGATAAGATGCGGCGTATACATCTGACCATCATTGGCAAATGCACTGTAAGCACCCGCCATGATCAATGGAGATACTCCTTTTTCCAGTCCACCAAGGGCTAAGCCATAATACTTATCAGATTTTGCTAAAGGCAGGCCGAATTCTTCTGCTTTATCATATCCTTTTTGTAAACCGATCTCATGCAAAAGCCATACAGCAGGCAAATTCAAACTTTGTGCAACAGCTTGATACATCGGTACTTCTCCTTGGTATGTCCCGTCAAAATTATGCGCATCGTAATAACTTTGCGGTTCGTCTTTCAAGATACTGGAAGGCTTGTATCCAGCTTCCAGTGCTGGTGTATATACGCTTAATGGTTTGATCGTTGATCCTGGTGAACGACGCATCTGTGTAGCAAAGCTGAATCCTCTAAAGACATGATCTCCTCTTCGTCCTACTAGTGCTTGTACACCACCTGTATTCGGATCTAAAGCTACTGAAGCAGATTGGACCATGGCACCATCTGAAGCATTTGCTGGGAATAATGCACTGTTTTGATAAGTAGCTTCTAATTGCTTTTGATAATCCTGATCTAAAGCTGTATAGATTTTATAGCCTTTATTCATGACATCTTCTTCATCAAGACCATACTCGTTAACTGCTTCATCGATCACTGCATCAAAATAATAAGGATAACGATAACCAGAATCTGAATTATCGTATGTGTCATTAAGATACGCGCTGATATCTGTCTGGCTTTCTGCTTGTTCTTGTTCTTTTGTGATTTTTCCGTTTTCTTCCATTACACTTAGTACTGTGTTTTTCCGATCATTCGCATTTTTTGGGTGATCGATCGGATTATAAATACCAGGACCTTTCAGCATTCCTGCCAAAGTAGCAGCCTCAGACAGCGTAACATTCGTTGCATCTACTCCAAAATACTTTCTGGAAGCGTCTTGGACACCCCATACCCCGTTGCCAAAATAGGCATTGTTAAGATACATGGTCAAGATTTCTTCTTTGCTGTACTTCTTTTCGATCTCGATTGCCAAAAATAATTCCTTCGCTTTTCGATCAAACGTTTGGTCTAATGTCAGATACGCATTTTTGGCAAGCTGCTGAGTGATCGTACTTCCTCCGCCCCCTGATGTTCCGCCAGACAAGACCATTCGGACTGCTGCACGGGCAATCCCTTTGATATCAAACCCGTGATGCTCGTAAAAATTCCTATCTTCTGTCGAGATTACTGCATCTTGGATATAGGGAGAAATCGCGTTTAATTCTACATATGTTCCTTTTTGGGCGTACAGTGTGCCAGCTTCTTCGTTTTTCTTATCATAAATGACTGTCGATTGGCTTAATCCTGATTTTAACGTTTCGACATTTGCTTGTTTTGCTAAAATAAAGAGGTAGATACTTGTCACTAAGACACAGATCAAACCAATCAGCAAAATCAATTTGTTCACATGATATTTTTTCCAGATGCGCTTTCGCCATCGATGGAATTGTCCGAGATATGGTCTGATCCAACGCCAAAAACTGATCAAAGCAGCTTTTATCTTTTCTAAAATGCTTTGAAAATCCATTTGCTTCTTCTCCTGTCTATTTGATTCAATCGTCTTATTTTACCATAGTGAAAGAGTGTTTTCTTCCTGCTTAAGTTGTAGTTCAATATGTTTTTTTACGTTAGTGCAAGTAGAGTAACATAAGAATGAACAGAAAAATGTAAGTTTTTTCTTAAATATGTTTTAAAAATGGTACAATTAGTCTGCAATTGCACTGAAAGGAGTACACTTGTGAAAATCACGATCACTTTACCTATGAACCATCCTGAAACAACAATTCGCGACTTGCTTGAAAAGGAATGGTTAGTTCCTAGAAAGGTTCGACACTTTTTGCGTATACGTAAAAACGTTTGGATCAATCAACAACCTGCTTTGTTCCATCATGAAGTAAAGGGCAATGACCAGATCACATTGTTATTCGAAGAAACAGATTATAATTATCAAGAAGTTCAATTAGGAGATGCGAAGCACATCCGTGTTTTATATGAAGATGAGCATTTGATTATAGTGGATAAGCCTGCAGGAATGAAGACTCATCCAAATGAACCGACAGAAAACAGTACCTTACTCAATCATTTAGCTGCTTATCTCGACACTAAACAGCAACGACCTTACGTTGTCCACCGCTTGGACAAAGAAACAAGCGGTGCCGTTTTATTTGCAAAAAATCCATTTGTCTTGCCGATACTTGGAAGAATGTTGGAACAAAAAATGATCTATCGGAGATATCAAGCCATCGTATGGGGAGAAATTGCCAAAGATATGACCATCACCAATAAAATTGGACGAGATCGCCATGATCGGAGAAAAAGGGTCGTAGATGATAAAAATGGTCAGAGCGCCTTGACACATGTCACTGTCAACAAAGTACTTTCTGAACAAACACAAGTCTATTGTGTTTTGGAAACCGGACGTACACACCAGATCAGAGTTCATTTAGCTCATAAGGGACATCCGATCGTTGGAGACCCTCTCTACCAAAATAGAACAGCTGAACGACTGATGCTCCATGCATTAGAACTGCACATGATCCATCCATTTACTCAAGAAAAAATAGTCGGTAAAGCTTTACCTGGATTATGGGAATAGAAATAAAAAAGAACAGAGTCTTATCAGCAGATAATGATAAGACTCTGTTCTTTTTGTGTAATTTGTCTGCTTACTTTTGATGTTCGTGTTCTGCTAACAGCAAACTACCGATAATCCCACTTTCATTCGGCAGTCCCCAACGAACGATATATTCACTTACTTGAGGTGTTTCCATATAACCACCCATCAATTCAACAAATTGCTGACGGATTTTTTGAAGGAGATGATCCTGATTCATTACCCCACCGCCTAAAATAATCTTTTCAGGTGCTAACGTCAACGTATAGTTGATCAGTGCTTGAGCAATATAATAAGCCTGAATAGCCCAAACAGGATGATCTTGCGGCAGATCTTGCCCTTTGATCCCTGTGCGTGCCTCAATAGACGGTCCTGCTGCTAATCCTTCTAAACAATCTTTATGATAAGGACAAGTACCTTCATAATGGTCATCTGGATGGCGTTTCACCCAAATATGTCCCATTTCAGGATGTGCGATCCCTGAAAAAATTTCTTCATTGATCACGACACCTGCACCGATTCCTGTTCCCACGGTAAGGTAAATACAACTATTTTTTCCTTGTGCTGCTCCTTGCTTCAATTCCCCATATGCAGCAGCATTGACATCCGTTGTCCAAGCAGCAGGAATATTGTAGCGTTCCTTGATTGTGCCAAGAAAATCGAATTGTGCCCACCCTTTTTTGGGAGTTGCCAAAACGTATCCGTAATTATCTTTTGTTTTGTCGATACCAATCGGGCCGAATGAGCCAATCCCGATTCCCTTCAATTCATAACGATCAAAAAATTCAAATACCTGATCCAATGTTTCTTCTGGTGTTGTGGTAGGGATACTTAATTTTTCTAAAATTTCTCCACCATCTGAAACCGCACACACAAATTTTGTTCCGCCTGCTTCTATTCCGCCATACATTCGTTTTCCTCCTCGAATCCGATTGTCCGAATCTCATAAGGTTGGATTATTGGGACAACCGCTTGCTTCGTTGGTTCTTCAAGCAGATTCAATATGACAGTTTTTCCATTGTCTTTAGTTATTTCCAATTTTTCTAAATGACTAGACATATTGAAACCTCTTACTACTACTTTATCACTAAACTTGCTGCGTTTCAAAGCTGTAATTGCAAACGTTTCACTTTTTATCGTTAAATATTGTTGTTTTGAAATCAATGTTCCTTCATGATGTTTGATTTGTTGAGTGGAAAAAGGAATCTGTGCTGCGTATGCATGCAAATAAGTAGAGAATTTTTCTTCTGGTCCATGTAGTTCAATGCTGTAATTGAACCGATGCTCACCTAGACACTGTGCTTCTGGTGTTGGAAAATATCCCCAATCGCCTAGTTCTCCCACACTGCGAAGTAGCGTCACTGCGATTTGTCCGTCTTCTGTTACTTCATATTCATTCAAACCAAAGTTTCCGACTGTTACACCGTACTCTTCATCATGAATATTGACAAATGCTTGCTGATGTTGCGGATTCGTGGGGTTTTCCCAACTTTTAGACACATGGTTTGGGCGCTTCACCACTTCAAAAATACTATCTGCTTCGTGATGTTCCACATGTAACTTTGTAGGAAACAAGACACGTAAGCGATGATCTTTCATCTGATTGTCGAGAGTCGTTTCAAAGTCGATTTTTTTACTATCTTTTCTGATTGTCATGATTGTTTTTATTTGAAGGATTCGTTTTTCTTTGGATCGTTCTGCTTTTCGATAACGAAATTCCACAACCATCTGCTGTTCTTTTTCTAAACGCTCGTCTGCAGAAACAGGGATTTCCATTTCCTGTAGAATACTTATTTTTGCTATTTCCGGTGTATCTACTAATACTTTTACTTCAGAGTTTTCTTTGTTACTGGATAGGATTGGCTGATCACAGAAAGGTTGTTTAAAGATATACTCATTTCCTATATCGCCGATATCTTCAAAAATATGCAGATTATTCAACTTTCGTTTGTTTTTGCGATCTTCCATTGTAATGGTACCATTTTTTTCAATCGTCAAATGTAGAGGGCCGTTTTCGATGATTCGTCCACTCTGATGAATCATTGTTTCCTTTTCTTCTGCTTTCGCTTCCCCTTCTACAAGCGCGAATGTTTCCCAAGAAAATGCTGGCATGTTTTCTAATGGTAAAGTCACTTTGATCATTCTTGCCATATATGGCACACGGAAACGGTCTTTCGGCAAATCATAACCAAATTGGACAGTTTCTTCAGATAAAATAGCTGGTATAGTGGCCCCACTTTTTGTTTCTACATGATACTTACGTTTAGGCAAATTTTCTAACTCTTGATATAGTTGTTCAGGTATTCCTTCAGCGAATCTTTTTCTTTCTAATTCGATGGTTATTTCTGCTTCACCAGTTTTATCCATTCCTGCAGTATTTACAATGACAAATGGAAAGCTGTCTTTTGGGAATCCGGTCGTATCGATTGCTGCGGTCAGCTGTTCTAAGGAATCTTGTGCAAGATACTTTCCAACTTCATCTGCTTTTTCAAAACGAGGTATCATTTCCCGATGGACAGAATCGACTGAACAACCGCAAATACTGTCGTGAGGATGATTTTGCATTAATGTCTTCCAAGCATAATCTAATTGATCATGGGGATAGTTTCCACTAACTTCATAAGCCATCGTCGCAAGTGGTTCTGTAATATTTTCTAGCTGTCGCTGGACCTTGGTATTCCATTGTTTTAAGTAAACCCGAGCAGATGCTGTATTGGCTAAAGTATACCAGCCATCCGTTTCTTGACTTGTCAATTCTCCTTCTACTGAGCCTAAGTCTTCTGGCACATCTTTTTGAACTGCTTCCAGATAGTCAGTAAAATTAGAATGAATAAACTCGTAATCTGGAAACAGTTCATTTGCGAGATGGATTGCTTTTGATATATCTTTTTGTACCGGTTGATGATCAACACCATTCATCATCAATAAGTGGTTCGTAGAGGCATATTGTTCTGCATCCGCTAATTTTTGCTTCCAAAAGGCAAGAGCTGCTTCTTTTTCTACTGGAATCTCATTCCCGTTGCTATACCAATTGGCAAATAGCAGACCAAAGATTGCTGTTTGATCAGGTCCTTTCCACCACATCTCTGAGTATTGGGAAGAATAGTTTTCTGCTTCCAAAACTTGATTATCAAAGCCAATTGGTTTTACACCACGGCCAAACGCTGCTGCTGAAATACCAGCTTGTTTCATTAATTGAGGCGTCTGTCCCATATTTCCAAATGTATCGGGAAAATAGCCTAACATGACAGGGGTTCCCCATTTACGGCTTTCTTCCATGCCAATCAGCATATTTCTCACGTTCGATTCCGAGCTGATAAGAAAATCATCTTGCAAGATATAAAATGGTCCAATTCTCAATTTTCCTTCATTGATTGCTTGTTGGATTGCCTGTCTTTTTTCTGGCCTTACTTGAAGATAGTCATCTAAAATAATCGTTTGCCCATCCAAATGAAAACTGTTGAAGGACGGATCAACTTCAAATAGCTCTAGTAGATCGTCTATCAATTCAATCAGTCGCATGTGATGCTGTTCGTAAGCCATGTACCATTCACGATCCCAGTGGCTATGAGAAATGATATATACTTTCTTTTTCATTTACGATACCTCCTACTTTTCTACTCTAATATCAAAGTAATCCATGACTAATTCGCAAAACATCATATTTGCCCAAGAAAACCATTCTCTCGTATAATTTTCAGGATTGTTCACATCGAATCCTTCGTGCATAAGGTGTGTTCCTGCGTCAGTTGCTACAAGTAAATTCAATATCCGCTCTTTTTCAGATTTGTCTGACGTTGTCATTCCTTCCATAGCTAATGCAATCGGCCAAACGTATTTTTCTGGCGTATGGGAGGATCCAATTCCTTTTGCGTACTTTCCTTCATAGAAATATGGATTTTCTTTACTCAACAATGTTCTTCTTGTTTGCAGATAATCTTCCTCTTGTTCAGAACAATATCCCAAGTAAGGTGCGGCGATCAGATTGGGCACATTACTGTCATCCATGACTGTGGCGTTTCCCATTCCATCTACTTCATATGCATAAATCGTTTGCCCTTTTTGATTAACCGTTCGTCCGTGATTCTGAATCCCCTCTTGGATCTCTTTCTTCAATTTCTGTGTTTGCTGTACAATTTCTTTATCATCGAGTATCGTTTGAAAAATTTCTTCCACATAACCTAACACGACCACCGCAAACATATTGGATGGTACCAGATATCCATAACGGCAAGCATCATCGCTAGGACGGAAACCAGACCATGTCATTCCTGTAAAAGCTGTTTTTGCACCTCGCCCGTCATTGATCAGCGTATCTTCTTTTCTTGTCGTGTCTCGTACAAATGTATAAGGAGAGTGTTCATGATCTTGCTCTGTTTTGAACACGTCCAAGATTTTTTTGATACCTTCAATAAAAGATTGATTGAATTGATCAGTTTTTCCTGTATTTTTGTAAAGAAGATAGGCCAACTGTATTGGGTAGCATAAAGAATCAATTTCATATTTTCTTTCCCAGATCCAATCGTTCATTTTTGTATGATCTGTTTGGTGGCCAGCACCGTTAGCTTCTTCGTTGAAGGCATTCGCATATGGATCGATATTGATATAAAAAAATTGCTTTTTGACTAACCCGCTGATCATGTCAGCTAATTCCTCATCTTCTTTTGCAATCACTAAATAAGGACGAACTTGTGCAGTAGAGTCTCTTAACCACATCGCTGGAATGTCTCCCGTCAATAAAAAGGTGGTTCCGTCATTTTGCTTTTTGACTGTTGTCAACAGAGTATTGGCAAATGCTGCTGTAAAATTCTTTGCCCAGTCCGCATGGATATCCCCACATTTTTGTGTGATATCTTCCATAAATTTCTGCACCGATTTTGGTATATCTTTATAAACCACTAATAAAACCTTCTTTCTATTTGATATATCTTTAAAGATTATACTTCATACAGCCAATTATGTCTACGCTTTCAAAAAATATCTTTTTATTTACTTTTTCATCCATTATGGTATTATTTGAATATGATATATCATTAAGAGGTGTTTATATGACTCAACCATTGTACCAGACAATATTTAATGATTTGCAAACGGCTATTTTAACTGGTGAATTACCTGTAGACAGCCAACTACCAACTGAAAAAGAACTTTCACGTACCTATAAAGTAAGCAGAATCACTTCCAAACGTGCATTGACTGAATTAGAGCAATTAGGACTTATTTATCGCGTTCGCGGGAAAGGCAGTTTCGTTAAATCCGCTTCTCCGGAACAGATTCTTGCTTCTCCTACAAAAACACGACGGATTCTGTTTCTTCTTCCATATGTCGCTGATTTGTCTGTTGGTGATTTTAGCAAGGGATTGAACCCTGTGATGCAAGATAAACAGATTGATGTCATGATGACGACGCTTGACTTTCTACAAAATAAAACAGCAAAAGAGCTAATCAATGAATTTGACGGATTGATTTATTATGCTCTTGATACAGAACAACATCTTGACTTACTTTTTGAGCTTTCATTGAAAGAATTCCCTGTCGTCATATTAGATAAAAAAATCTATGAGTTACCTTTTCCTACCGTTCTTTCCGATAATTTCCAAGGCGGTGCGCTTGCTGCCTCTTATTTGATCGAACAGGGACATTCAAAAATCGCTTATTTGTTTGGTACGCAGACTCATCCACAATCCGTTCGACAGCGTTACCTTGGTTACCTTGAAGCATTGGACAAAGCTGGTTTGACTTTCCACACTTCACTGGATGACAAAAGCGCGACATTAGATGAATTGCTTTCTTATATCACTAAGTATGAAGTAACTGCTTTTGTTTGTGAAAACGATGTTGTCGCTATCCAGACCATGAATCTCTTGAGACAGCATGGTTATCATATCCCTGAAGATTTTTCAATTATCGGATTTGATGATATCCAAGCAGCAGCTCTTGTTGACCCGCCACTGACAACCATCGCACAAGATTTTGAACAGTTAGGTAAGCTTGCGGGAGATGCTTTGGTCACTTGGTTAGAGACAAAAGATCGACCATCCGATAGTAAATTTCCAGTTTCATTCATCAAAAGACAATCAACAAAGGAGAAATAAAATGAATATCGGTCAAATAGATACTAGACATGCAACAGCGAATCAGCCAAATTTCTCTAATGGGAACTGCCAGCCTTATACTGGCGTTCCTTTTGGGATGAATTATTTTGCACCGCAAACTACGGATCAAAACGGCAGCTGGTGGTTTCATCCTGATGACCGCGTTTTTCAAGGCTACCGTCTTACCCATCAACCAAGTCCTTGGATGGGTGATTTCAGTCATATGCTGTTTACGCCGATCAATGGAAAACTACAGGAGAACACCCTTTTCCATGCTCAAAGTTCTTACCGCCCAGAAGAAAGTATATTTTGCCCGACTCATCTGTCGATCTGTCAATTACGTTATGGCATCTGTTCTACATTGATACCTAGCATGTATGGCGGAATCTTATCTATTGATTACAGCAAAAATGACAGCGGTTTACTTTTATCCTTTCCGGGACGCCATCAGCTCTTTGTTATAGATCCTTACACAGTGGAAGGAAAAATCACACATTTTGCTGGTTCAGAAGATCCTGATTTTTCTTTTTATTTTATATTGAGATTTGAATATCCTTTAACAATTGATGAGTTAGCTGTTTCCAACAAAAATAGCGACTCGATCCCGTTGTATTTTGAACAGACAAAAAAACAAACTATCCGATTTGGGACATCTTTTATCAGCTCGGAACAAGCAGCTTATAACCTGGAACTAGAACAAAACCAAAGCAAAGAGACTTACCTTGCTCACAGTCAAGAACAATGGCAGTCCTATTTTGATCGTATACAGCTCACACACCATGATCAACAACAATTGCGGACGTTTTATCATAATTTATATCGGGTGTTTTTATTTCCACAAACATTTTATGAAATTGATCCTAGTGGGCAAAAAATCCACTATGATACGACTAGTCGATCTATAAAACCTGGTGTTCTCTATACAAATAATGGGTTTTGGGATACGTATAAAACGGTTTATCCTCTTTATTCTTTGATTGCTGTAGAAAAATACGAAGAAATGCTGGAAGGTTTTTTGAACAGCTATAGAGAAAGTGGCTATTTGCCAAAATGGCTGTCTCCTGATGAACGTGGACTTATGCCTGGGACATTGATCGATGCGGTCATTGCAGATGCTGCTGTAAAAGATATCCGACGAGACTTGATGCCTGAATTTCTAACGGCAATGGAAAAAGGTGCTACGGTTCAAAGCAAACATCCAAATTATGGACGCCAAGGAACAGAAGATTACTTGACATATGGCTATGTTCCTAATCACTACCACGAATCAGTCAATCACACATTAGACTATGCTTATAGCGATTTTTGTATTAGCCAAGTTGCCAAGGTACTAGAAGAAGAGGAAATGACGAAGAAATATCAGCAGCAATCATTGAACTATCAAAATATCTTTGACTATGAGTCAGGATTTATGCGTTCAAAAGATAAAGATGGCAAGTTCAGAGAACCATTTTCAGCTAATCGTTGGGGACAAGATTATGCAGAAGGAAGTGCTTGGCAAAGCAGCTTTGCTGTTTATCACGATTTTTCAGGACTGATCGGAAAATATGGTGGCAGTGAGAGATATAAAGAAAAACTCATTGAGCTGTGCAATCAGCCCCCAACGTTTGACCCAGGAGGATATGGTTTTGAGATCCACGAAATGAGTGAGATGGCCGCGATAGAATTTGGACAATTAGCTATTTCAAACCAGCCAAGTTTTCACTATCCTTACTTGTTCAGTTATATAGGACAACCTGAAATGGCACAGCCACTGCTTAAACAGTTGATGACTCAGACCTTCGACGATTCTCCAATGGGTTACCCTGGAGATGAGGACAATGGAAGTATGGCCGCTTGGTATATCTTCAATAGTCTGGGATTTTATCCTGTCACGCCTGGAACCGGTGAATATGTTATCGGTATGCCATTAATTGACAAGGCTGTTTTGCTTTTGTCAAATGGAAAGGAATTGACGATTGAAGCAACGCCTAATCGGCCGCAGCAACAATTTATCCATAAAATCAAACGGATGGACAAAGAATATACGAAATTATATTTTACCCATCAAGATTTGCTGAAAGGCGGCACGATCTCTTACCAATTAGGGATCATCCCTCACCCTAAGAAATATCAAGCAAAAGATTTGCCTTTTTCCTTATCAAACTATAATTAACAAGAGGTTGTGAAAAAGCTGTCCTGCATCAAGTAATAAGAACAGCCAAGCAAAAATAGATCCTCATATTTTTCGTTTGGTTGGTCTTATTACCGCAGATGCAAGCTTTTGAACACCGTTTATTGAGAGGTTGTGAAATCAGCGTTCTGACCTGAGTATTAGAGAGACAAATGGCAAAATAGTTCCTCATATTTTGCCATTTTTTGAGCTAATACCGAGGGTCAGCTGATTGAACACCATTTAGTGGAGAGGTCGTGAAAAAGCTGTTTAGTTTCGAGTATTAAGAAAAATTTTGTGAAAATGGCTTTCCACATTTTTGCATAAATTTGGCTTAATACCGAGAAACTGGCTTTTGAACTCCGTTTATCGAGAGGTCATGAAAAAGCTGCCTTGCCTCAAGTAATAAGAACAGCCCAAAATTAGATTTCTAGACAATTTTTTATAAGTTATTTCATTACATTGGCTTTTTTTTTTATGATTCTCCACTGTTTTCTCGGTACTCTTTAGGGGATCTGCCGACGATTTTCTTGAATAATTTAGAGAAATACGTGGTGTTGTTGTAGCCAATCTCACTTGCTATCTCATTGATGTTTTGATTACTGTGCAAAAGCAGTTGTTTCGCTTTTTCCATACGTAAATGGTTCAAATAAGCTGAAAAACTTTTTTTCGTTTCTTTTTTGAACAGCTGTCCTAGATACATGACATTTAAATGCAGGTTTTCTGACACTTCTTTGAGTGTAAGTGGTTCTTGATAATGCTGGTGCAGGATTACGATTACTTTTTCCACATTGTCACTGTACTTTTTCTGTCTCTGATGCTTTTTGATGAATGACAGAAGTAGCTGCTGAAGTTCTTGCACCGTTTTTGCCTGATGGATTTTTTCGATTCCTTGTAAATATTCCTCATCTTCCAGATCAATCAATTCCCGTTGAATCTCCATAAACAGTAAAAAACTGGAATATCGTATATCTTCCGGCATCATGGCTGCTAACTGAAACTGTTCAAAAAAATCAGTGATCATTTTTTGAGCGACTTCCAATTGTTTATTTTGCAGCACGCGTCTGAAACTTGAAAAATCGATGGTTTGATCTTTTGTTTCTGCTTGTACTGCGTAAAAAACATGCTCGTCTTTATCTCCATAAAATTGATGCAACTGTAGATTGTCTTTCGCTTGTTGGAATGTTTCAGGGATTTTGTCCAAAGAATCTGTCTCTTCCCCGATACTGATCAGCCATTCCTGATCAGGAAAGTTTTCTTGAACAAAACAACAGAAGCCATCAACTTCATCTGCCTCCAACAACAACGTGATCAATACACGGTCTCCGTAATTTCGTTGATAGTAAAAGATTTGTTGCCGTTCTTGCAACCATCTATTGATAAGAGTATCATGAGTTCTTGCCAGTTGAATCAATACTATCCTATGCTGCTTCTCACTTATTTGTCCTATTATTTCTTCTTCACTTATTTCATCCAATTCTTCATTCAACCATTGACTGAATAACAGTTCTTGATAGATTTCTTGTTGATTTTTTTGTTCATTTTGCTGATCTAACCGTGTTTTGATTTTCTTGAGGCTTTCAACCAATTCGAACTTATTCACGGGTTTCATCAAATAATTCACGGCGCCTAATTGCATACCTCCTTTCAAATAATCGAATTCTTGGTATCCTGATAAAATCATAAATTCAAAATTATGACGTTCTTTTTGAGCCGCTTCAATAAATTCCAGTCCATTTATTTCTGGCATTGTCACATCCGTTACTACTAAATCAATCTGTCGCTGTTCAAGTACAGCTAGTCCTTCTTTGGCATTCTCTGCTGTTGCTACTATTTGAAAGCCTAAACTTTGCCAATCAATTATCTTTTTTAACCCATTCAAAATCATGTATTCATCATCTACCAATAACACTTGATACACGCTCATCCCTCCTTGAATGTAATAGAAACGGTCAGTCCACCTGTCTCATTATTCTCAAGCGACATATAATAACTGCTGCCGAAGCTGGCACGTAAACGTTCATTCACGTTTTGCAGACCGATAGAACCGTGAAGTTCCACTTTAGGATGAGACAGTTTTTCTTCAATCTGTTTTAGCCGTTTTTCAGTCATCCCTTTTCCATTATCTTTGATGATGATCCTTACCCGTTTGCCTTCCTGCAAGACTTTGACACTTAGCGCATTATCGAATCGAGTAAAATCAATACCGTGTTTAAAATAATTTTCAACTAATGGCTGGATCACAAATTTAGGTACTTCGATCTTTTCCAAATCAGGATCGATCATAAAATGATAGGCTACTCGATTAGGATAACGCATTTGATACAAATAGACATATTTTTCGCAAAAGTCCAGTTCTTCTTTTAAAGTGATCGTTTTCTCTTGATTCGTATTGTTTCGAAGCAAAGCGGAAAACGCATACACAACATCTGCTAATTCTTCACTTCCTTCGCTGATTGCATACATTCGGATATATTCTAATGTATTATATAAAAAGTGTGGATTGATCTGTGCTTGAAGCGCCCGCATATGTGCGTCTTGCTGTTTGATTTCTAATTTGTAGATGTCTTCTACAAACTGATTGATGCTATCCAACATTTCGTTGATACCGATTGAAAGTTCCTTCAGTTCATATTCCGTGTTTGTTATGTCGATCCGCGTCTCTAAATTCCCTGCTGCTGTTTGATCCATGGCCTGCATGACGATAGATACTTGCTGTGAATATCGTTTGAATGTTTTATAAAGAAAGATAAGCAGTATATTGTCTAAAATAATGATACCAATGATCAGCGGGGCAAGATTTTTTCCCGTTTCGATTTTTACACTTTTTTTATCTAGTACAGCTAATATACGATAATCATCAGACAGTTCTTGGTGTTGAACAAAATTGTTTTTTTCCAGATCGTCAATCGGCAATTGTGAATTTTTCTTCAGACTCTCTGTGATGATCATTTCTTGTCTTTCAAACGTTTCTTTAGCTATTTTATTATCATGGAATGTGTATAGTCGATTTGTCGTTCCAGAAATCATGTATAAAGAGAGTCCATTGAATGACGTTAGATTTTCTAAAATCATATCTAGTTCTTTCTTTTGAAAACCAATAAAAATACTTCCTGACTCAGCTCCTCCTTGTGTGATAGGCAACTTGATATAAAAGGCGTCTAGTAATTTTGGTGTCCCCTTTTTTATTTCCCCACCTTTGTTTTCTCTAGAAGATTCATAATACTCCGGTAGTTGATTCAACACGATATATATCGCACTTAGTTCTTCATAATTTGCGTAGAGATCTTTGATTTGATTTGGGAAAGAAACTAATTCATCGGTACTGTTTTGCTGTTCGTATACATACATCAGATACTGATCTATGGGTTTTGTTAAGTAGGTCGTCACATTTTCGATCTTTTCGGAATTCCCTACAAGCTGGTTTTTGATGATCCTACTCAAGGTTGTTTTATCATTCAGCATTCTGCTTGTGCTTTGAACGGCATCACTTGTCATGTTTTCTGCCTGTTTTTGATTTTGTTCCCAAGTATGGATACTAAAAATAACGGTAGCAGTCATCGTTACACCGATCATGATAACCGCGTATTTCCGCAACAGACGATTTAGTAAGGTTCCTTTTGAAAATAGAATCCGAAACTTATTCATAACTTTCCAACTGTTTATCTAATTCTTCACGCCAATGTGTTGTCATCGTACCATTCCAAACCGTCAAAAGACCAATGACACCAAACAGGATCAATCCTTTGAATTGCCAAGTCACGCCTAAAATTATACCGCTACCAATAATTATTTTTAGAAAAGACGAAAAGCTGGAAAAAACCGAAATAAAACTTAGCTTTAGCAGATTAGGAACAGAGATCGTATATTCACTATCTAAAATCATACTGTATTGATAAGTAGCAAATAGGCAGAGCAAGGCAAAAAGTAAAATAAAATCAATAGCTAAAAAAATGAGCCCTTTGATTTGAACAGATAAATATAAATTGTAACTCAATAAAGCAGTACCAGATAAAAATAAACTAAATAGCAGATTGCCTCTTAAAAAATTTCTTTTATATATATTCCAGCCTCTTTTTATTGTGATTTCTTTATACTCGAATCCGTACAAATAAAATAGTTCATTGACTGTTTTCCATGCCGCACCTAATCCAAAGATGATCCCGCCGGCAAATGTATATATCCAGAAATACAAGGTTAGTTTTATAATGACCCAGATCCGGATAAATAACTCTTCCAAAACCTTCCCTAACATATCTTCTCCTCCAAACATTAAGTTTATACTTTCTCATTATACAAAAAAAGGTTGGGCAATCAGCACCTTGACCTGATTATTAGAGAAACAAACGGAAAAATAGTTCCTCATATTTTGTCGTTTTGTGAGCGAATACCGAGGGTCAGCTGATTGAACACCGTTTACCAAGAGTTTGTGAAATAGCCGCTTAGTTTCGAGTAGTAAGAAAAATTTTGTGAATATGGCTTTCCACATTTTTACATATATTTAGCTTAATACCGAGAAACTGGCTTTTGAACACCGTTTATTCGGAACAAGAGGTTGTGACACGTCTTTTGTCACAACCCCTTTGTCTTTATTCATTATTATTCTTGTCGGAACTCATCATATTGTTTTTGCATTTCTTTCAATACCTTATCATAGCCAGCCTTGTCCAAAGCGTCTTTCAATTTCGGTAATGTTTCATCTGGATCAACAGTCCCTGTATTCAATCCATCTAAATATTGATTCATGACATTAGAAATATTACTTAATTCTGTTTTGACACTGTCAGTGTTGAAGCTGAATCCTAAAATCGGTGAAGTTTCTGCATCAGCAATCGATTGATCACGTTTGGCAATCATGTCATCCGTAATAGACTCTTGTGTATATAGAATCTTGTTGTTTCCTGTATTCCAAGCAGACATATGTGTATTTGGCTGATAACCATCTAGCAATTTGATTTTATCATCTGAACCATCGACTTTTTCCCATGCTTCTCCCTCGATCCCCCAAACAAGCCCATTCAATAATTCTGGATCACTGTTAAGCAGCCCTAGAAGTTCTACTGATTTTTCTTTATTTTTTGAAGTATTTGATACGACAAAATTTGCCATTTGTGCTTGAGCTGTAGATTTTAGTGGAACAGTAATTGCTTTTGAGACAAGTTCTTGTTTTGCTGCATTTGTCAAAATTGTATCGCCATAATCATACGGTCCTTGTGTTTCTCCACGCATTAGCCAAGTATTTCCTTCTAGTGGATAATCCTTATTGCTCGTTGCAGCGTCACTTGGAATGAGTCCTTGTTTGTACCAGCTATGCATTGTACGTAACAGTCCGATATACGTTTCATTATCGTATTGGTTGATGATTTTCGAATCATCTCCATCCAGATCAATAGCAAATGGTAACGTATTCCCTAAAGGATAATCAAAGTTCCCTTGGACTTTGAAGCCTTGTCCAATGGCAAAAGCTGCCGTGTTTGGTTCTTTTTCATGGAATTCCTTCAAGACTTTTTCTGCATCAGCGTAAGATTGGATTCCATCAATTGAAAGATCGTATTTATCTAGTAAAGCTTTGTTAAAAGTAAGTACTTGTTGAGCAAAGACATTTCCATTGACTGGGAAAGCATATAATTTTCCATTGACCAGATTTCCTTTAATATATGCTTCATCTAAATCATTATAAGCTTTTTCAGCGTACTTAGGCGCTAATTCAGTCAAATCAGCAAAGGCTCCTTTTTGGGCATTGGAAACATAGTTGTTCGCAAAGGCGATATCATAATTTTCCCCGGAAGAAATGATGACGTTCATTTTCTTTTCGTAATCGCCCCAGCCAATGTAATTGATATTGACTTTTACACCGATCTCTTTTTCGATTCGTTTGTTTGCTACTTCCATCAATTGATCGAAATTATCTGGTTTATCTCCGATTTGATACATCTGCAAAGTGTCCGAATTGCTAGCTTCTGCCTGGTCTTTAGAACCAGAACCTCCGCATGCTGCTAATGTTCCCAACAACAACGCTGAAACACCTGTAAAGGCTAGTTTCTTCCATAACTTCATTTTTCTTCCTCCTAATTTTATGATTTATATTTTTGTTTCTTTATTCTTTTACTCCGCCGATTGTTAGACCTTTGACAAAATGCTTCTGGAAAAATGGATAGCTGATCGCAATAGGCAACGTCGAGATGACTACGATCGCCATTCTGGCAGATTCTCCTGGAACTGAGGCTAATCCGCCTGTCAATTGGCTTCCTGCTCCTGAATTTTGTGTCAGATATTGAATATTACTTTGGATTTTCATCAAAAGATACTGTAGTGGAACTAGCTTATCATCTTGGATGTATAGTAAAGCATTGAACCAGTCATTCCAGTAACCCAATGCGGCAAATAAACTGATTGTCGCAATACCTGGAACAGCTAACGGTAAAACGATCTGAACAAATATTCGCAGTTCGCTAGCTCCATCGATCCGTGCCGATTCAATAATCGAATCAGAGACCGAACGTTTAAAGAATGTGCGCATCACAATAATATTGAAGGGACTGACAGCCATTGGCAAGATCAATGCCCAAATCGTATCTTTTAACTGAAGAAGATTTGTCATAACAAGATAATTGGCCACCATCCCTGGTGAGAACAACATCGTAATCAAACAAAAAACGGTAAAAAAACGACGGAATGGAAAGTTTGACCGTGAAATCGCATAAGCATATAAAGAAGTAGCCGTGCTATTGATCAGTGTACCTAAAACAGTAACAAGTACAGTGACGAAAAGCGCTTGGAAAATTTTATCCTGCATCTGGTCGAACAAGTACGTATAACCAAATATACTGAACTTTTCTGGCCAAAAACTGTACCCGTGAGTCGACAATATGGACTCATCGGTAAAAGAGATGGCGATAACAAATATAAATGGCAAAATACAGGAAATAGCAAAGAGTGCAATCATTATATTAGAGAAAAAATTAGCCGTCTTATTGAAAGAGCGGACTTGGACTCTCTCCACTTTCTTTTTTTTCATTTTTTTCCTCCTTAGAATAATGCAGAATCGCTATCAAAACGTCGGGCGATCGTATTTGTGATCATCAACAAGACAAAGCCGACAACTGATTGGTAAAGTCCTGCAGCAGCCGTCATACCAAAATCTCCTGTGGATGTCAGGCCATTGTAGATATACGTATCCAAAACTTGAGTCACATCATATAATGCACCGGAATTCCTAGGAATGTTATAAAACAGGCCAAAATCAGCTCGGAAAATGTTTCCTACGGCTAAAATCGTTAAAATCGTCATTAGTGGAATAAGTTGTGGTATCGTCACATGTTTGATCTGCTGCCATTTGCTAGCTCCATCAACCATAGCAGCTTCATAATAAGTCGGATCGATTCCCATAACAGATGCAAAGTAAATAATGCTGTTATAACCAATCCCTTTCCATGTACCAATGAACACCAAGATAAACGGCCAATATTTCGGTTCATTATACCAATTGACAGCTTCTCCTCCATGTCCAGTGATCCACTGATTGAATATTCCTTTGTCAGGACTTAAAAAAGCGTAAACAAAGTAACTGATAATGACCCAAGATAGAAAATAAGGTAGTAAGGACATCGTTTGATAAACTTTAACGAGTCGTTTATTTCTCAACTCGCTCATAATGATTGCAAATACGACTGAGATCAGCAGATTCAAAAGGATAAATGCTACATTATATAAAATTGTATTTTTAGTGATGAGAAATGCTTGATCCGAAGAAAATAAAAATTTGAAATTTTCCCAACCCACCCAAGGACTTTCCCTCAAGCTAGCCAAGAACCCATCTGCTGAAATATGAAAATTTTTGAATGCTACGACATTCGCCATTACAGGTATGTAAAAGAAAAAAATCATCCAAAGCATACCCGGTACAGCCATCAGGACAAGTGCTTTATAACGCCATAGATTCATAAAAAAATGATTGAACCCCTTTCGTTTTTTCATCTAAAAACCCCTTTCGATTCATTCGCAACGTAATTATAGCGCTTTCAATAATGAGAATAAATAAACAAAGTATAGGGAAAATGAAACAAAGTATAGGAGAGGTTGTGAAATCAGCGTTTTGGCCTGAGTATTAGAGAAAAAAACGGGAAAATAGTTCCTCATATTTTGCCGTTTTTTGAGCTAATACCGAGGGTCAGCTGATTGAACACCGTTTATCAGAGGTTGTGAATTCAGCGTTTTGGCCTGAGTATTAGGGAGATCGTGTCCTTACTATCTAACTCTGAGTCACAAGGAACAATGGGGACTGTAACAAAAGTCTTGTCACAGTCCCTTATTCCGAACAAACGGTGTTCCAGAAGTAGCTTCTACGGAAATAAGCCGAAATTTCACAAAAAAGCCATCCGAAAGTCAGACGGACAAGTCTGCTTTTCAGATGGCGCTACAACTACTCTGCTTATTCTTTTAGCTATCCATTCAATTATTTTTCTCTCACTTGTTCTAGCTCTTCTTTGGTCATGGGTCGATATTGCCCTTTATTCAAATCTTTAGGCAGCCAAAATTTTCCCATACGGATTCTTTTTAAATATAAGACTTCTTTTCCTACTGCTTTGACCATTCGCTTAACTTGGTGAAACTTTCCTTCATGCAAAATCAGACGGATAATTGAAGTTTCTGTCTCTTGATCTACTTGATCAATTTGGAGTTTTGCCGGCAATGTCTGCTCATCGCCATCAATAATCAGTCCTTCTGCAAATAAACGGATATCTTCTTCTGTCATTATACCGCTAACCTCAGCTAGATATTCTTTCTCCACATGTTTTTTAGGTGATAGTAACTGATGGGCAAACACCCCGTCATTCGTTAAAATCAAGAGGCCCTCTGTGTCTTTATCTAATCGGCCGACTGGAAAAAGATCTTCCCGATAATCCTGGTCTTCCAATAAATCGATTACGGTTTGATCATGATTATCCTGAGTAGCAGAAATGACTCCTGCAGGTTTATGCAAAATGTAGTAAAAATCTTTTTGATACGTAATGATTTCTCCTAAATAAGTAACCGCATCTTCGAATTCATTTACTTGCGCTTTATCGCTTTTCACCACTTGTCCATTGACTTCGATCGTTCCTTTTTTGATCAATCCTTTGACTTCTTTGCGGCTGCCAAGTCCCATATCTGCTAAAAACTTATCTAAACGCATGCGTTTCCCCCATTTCAAAAGAGCATCAATCTAGCTCTTCTGATTCACTTATTTTATTTTTAATTTATGTCGTAAACGCGCTATTCCTGGTCCTAGTAGTCTTTCTGCCAAGCGGATTTTCAAAGCTAAATAACCATACACTAAAGCCCCTATACCTGCTACTACAAGAATCAACAATAGAGACTGGAATTTGCTATCTTCGTTTAAAAAAGCACCAAAAATCATCTTTGTGATCCACGAAGCCAAAAGCATAATCAAGGTAAGAATAAAGATCAGCAATGTCCTGCGCCAGACAAAACTTGGTTTAAAGCGGGCTACTTCATGGATTCTCTTTAAGATCAAGGTACAAGACACAGCAAATCCGATCATTGTCGCCAATAAAGGGCCGTATACTTCAAATAAACGAATGGCTGGGTATTGAAGAAGGAGTTTCACTAGAAACCCAATAACCAAATAATTAATTGCCGCCTTGTTTTCAAACATTCCTTGCAGCATGTTGGAAACTAGCATATATAGTCCTAGGAAGAGTCCTACAAAACTTGCTTGGATCAGTACATTACTTCCTAGAGAATCCGGTGTATAAAATAATGTATTTAGCGGATAGGCAAGTAACATAACACCAAATGTCGCCGGAAACATAAAAAATGAAAACAACTGTAAATTTCCGCTTGTCAATTTTGCCAGACCTACTCGATCTTTCAACGTAACAGCTTCTGTAATCAACGGTAACCCAGTAGACGCGATCGATGTTGCCAATGCAATAACTACCATCGTCAACTTATCTGGATTGGCACTAAAAATCGAAAAAAGATCCAGTAACTGTGCATTGGAATACTCGGTGGATGCAGACATGATCTTCATAAAAGTGAACTGATCGACTAATTTGAAGATCGTTACCCCTGAACCCACAATAATAAACGGAATCGCTTCTTTAACGGTATCTAACAACAATTCCTTCGTTGCAATATTTATTTTGTTTTCGCTGTAGTGAATAAACGCCGATGTATACGCTTGATGTTTCTTCAAAAAATACAAAAGGACAAGAATACTTGCTAGCATACCGATAAATGCCGCGAAAGTTGATTGCGTGACCGCCGTCACATAGTCACCATCCATGACTTTCATGATGATGAATGTAGCCAATAGCATATAAAAAATACGTGCCACCTGTTCTACAATCTGCGACAGCGCATAAGGCATCATTTCTTGATTGCCTTGAAAATACCCTCGTATCACACTCATACAAGGAAAAACCAATACAGCGATACTCAAAGAACGCATCGTTGGAATCAGTTCTTCTCCGCCACCAGAAGCATGAGCTAGCCAAGGAGAGGCGATGTACATGAACAAAGCAAACAACAGGCCTAACCCGCCCATCATCTGTAATGCACGGATAAATAATCGTCGTGAAGTGCCATATTCATTCAATGAATTATAGCGTGCAGTTTGTTTTGCAATCGCAGCAGGTATTCCTGCTGTAGAGATCAGTAGAAACAATGCATATATATTGTATCCCATATTGAATAATCCATTGGCAGCCTTAGCATTTTCGCCCATCCAAGCATACCAGGGAATGATATAGACAGCGCCTAGCAATCTTGAAATGATATTACTGGCGGTCATCCAAGCAGAGCCTCGTGCCATTTTTTCTTGCGGTGTTAATTGATCTAATGCTGGTTTTCTTTGATTATCCATCGGTCAGATTCCAACTTTCTACAAAACATTACTATCATTTTAATTGGTAAAACAGAAACTGGCAATCGATTTTATATAACTTTTATAAGAACAATTGTTTTTTTGAATTCGGTTTCGTTTTTTTGGTAAAGTAAAGAAATATACAGCCTTTTATGGCTAACATTTATAGGAGATATCAATGACACAAGAAATAAAAAAACTACCCGTTATATTTTTAGGTCTTTTCTTTATCACAGTTGGATTGAATTGGTTCTTGCTCCCTCACGATATAGCTTCCGCCGGAGTGGGCGCCATCGGACATTTAGTTGAAACGGCCTTTTCTATCCAACGCTCAGTTACTGTTTGGAGCATCAATCTTATGATGCTGCTTCTAGCCGCTGTCCTATTAGGAAAATCAGTATTTTTTAAGACTGTAGCGGGAAGTCTGCTTTTTCCTGTTGTTTTAGAGATTGTTCCAAAAGTGGAAATGATCTCCTCACATTTCTTTTCACTGATTTCAGGAAGTCTTTTGTTCAGTCTTGGGGTTTACACATTGTACACAGTCGGGGCCTCAAATGGCGGTATAACGATACCGCCGATTATTTTCCACAAATTTTTTCGGCTTCCAATGCCGCAAGGACTTTTACTTACCAATAGTCTTATCGTCTTTTTGAATTATTATGTTTTTGGATTGTTGGAGACACTATTCGTTCTCCTATCTATTACAGTCAGTTCATTGTTTATGAAAATACTCATCCGCTTGTCCCCTGTGTCAAGAAAATTTGAATAAAGCTGGATTTTGTCATAGCGGAAACAAACGATATATTAAAAAGAGTGTGCTATAATAAACCAAGAAATTGAATAAAGCGAGGGATCAATCAATGAGCTTCTCTTTAGAAGACATCCGTCATTTACTATTAAAAGAAAATCTATTAAAAGAATTTGTTTCAACAAGAGGCTGGCATCTTGATGTACCAGAAAAAGCTGAATTTCTTCAGTTAAGTTATGATTCAAGAAAAGCTGATGCTTCTACTTTGTTTTTCTGTAAAGGAATGAATTTCAAAGAAGAATATTTGGATTCAGCAATCGAACAGGGTATTCAATATTATGTATCAGAACAACCATACGAAAATTCAGCAGTAGGAATCATCGTAACGGATATCCGTAAAGCAATGGCGCTTCTTGCTATGGCTTTTTACGACTATCCGCAAAATAAATTGAAAGTGATCGGATTCACTGGAACAAAAGGTAAAACAACTGCTGCGTACTTTACAAAAGCAATCTTGGATCACACAACAAATAAAAAAACAGCATTGCTTTCTACTATGAATACAACGTTAGATGGCAAAACATATTTCAAATCCCATTTGACAACGCCTGAGTCATTAGATTTATATCGTATGATGTCAGAAGCAGTTGAAAATGGTATGACTCATCTAGTGATGGAAGTTTCTTCACAAGCTTACAAAACACAACGCGTATACGGCTTGACTTTAGATGTCGGAATCTTCTTGAATATCTCGCCTGACCATATCAGTCCGATCGAACATCCGACATTTGATGACTATTTCTATTGCAAGCGACAATTGATCTTGAATTCAAAAACAGTTGTTTTAAATCATGAAAGTGACTATTTTGATTTACTTAGGGAAACAGCCGATCTATTCCAGATTCCAACGATCACTTATGGTCGTTCGGAAGAAAGCAATTATCAAGTGATCCGTTCAGATAAAGGTACTCACGGTTTTACTTTATCTTCTCATGAAGATCGCTTAGCTATCTGCGATACTGCTTATGATATTTTGCTGGCTGGAGGATTCAACCAAGAAAATGCAGCCAGTGCGATCATTGCCGCAGCACTAACAGGTGCCTCCAGTCAAGATGCACAAGACGGATTAAAAGAAGCTCGTGTACCAGGCCGAATGGATCAATTGATCCAATCCAATGGAGCGCATGTCTATGTGGACTATGCACATAATTATCTAAGCTTGAAAACATTGCTGGAATTTGCCAAAAATGAACATCCAGATGGCCGTGTAATTGTTGTATTAGGCAGCCCAGGAAACAAAGCAATCTCCCGTCGACATGATTTTGGAAAAGTGCTATCAGAAACAGCTGACATCGCCTTTTTGACGGCAGATGACCCAGCATTTGAAGATCCGAAAAAAATCGCGGAAGAAATCAATGAAGCAATTACTAATCCAGATTTGATCGTTCATTATGAAATGGATCGTCCTGAAGCGATTCGACGCGCTTTAGCAGAAAGCGCTCCGCAAGATTCAGTCGTTATTGCGGGAAAAGGCGTGGATCCCTATCAAAAAATCAATGGTGTAGATGAACCTTATGAAGGGGATTATGCAATCGTGAAGCGGTTGATTGAAGAATAATGGTATTTATATACTAGTGGTTTCCCATTTCTAAGAAAAAAAGGGACTGTGATTTTTTGTCACAGTTCCTTTTTTCTTAGAAATCATTTTAACTTTTCACTAGCTAATTCTGCTGCCTTTTCTCTTTCTTCATTTAATAATTTATTATCATAGAATTTGATAAATGGGAACCAGATAATGAATGCGATGATTGCACAAATGACTGCTAACACAGCAGCTTTCCAATCACCACCACTACCAACAAATGCTCCGATCCCGACTGGTGAAGGCCACGGCATCTGTGCAAGCATCGGTTTGACGATTTCCAGCCGAATGGCAAAATAAGCGAGTGTAGCAGAAGCCATCGGAGCTAAGAAAAACGGAACCGCTAAATAGGGATTGTAGACGATTGGCATCCCGAAAATGATTGGTTCATTGATATTGAATAATCCTGGTACAAGTGAGGCTTTTCCTAACACTTTCAGCTGATCAGATTTCGCGAGGAATGCAATAAAGATGATCAATCCTAAAGTCGCACCTGATCCACCAACGGTTACATAAGAATTGTTGAATTCTCCTGCCAACGGATAATTTGCGCCTTGTGCGTTAGCTGCCATATTAGCTAATACGATCGGGGTCAAGAAAGAAGTGATGATATTCGCTCCATGGATCCCTACGATCCACAATGCATGGATCAAGAAATAAATCACCATGACACCAAGCCATGTATTCGTCAACTGCGTAACAAACCCAAATGGGATAGCAATCATTTTGAAGATATCCGTTCCTAGTGCAACTAATAATCCATTGATGATCATCACCACAAACGCAATGACAAATGTTGGGATCAGAGCAGTGAAAGAACGAGAAACTCCTGGCGGAACAACATCTGGCATTTTTATGACCCAATTTCTCTTGACACACATACAATACAATTCGACCGCAATAATCGACATAATAATAGCTGTAAAGATTCCTGAAGTTCCTAAACGTTCGACAAAAGAGCCCATCCTAATACCATTTACTACAGTTTCTGTCTCATTGATAGAAGCAATCAAGCTGATTTTACCATCAGTCATGATCAATTCAGGGATACACATAAAGAATGCAAAAACAGATAGTAATGCCCCCGTGAGCGGATTAACATTTAATTTTTGTTCATCTCGTTCAATTGACGTTAATTCATAAGCAAACACAATGGCAAAGTAAATAGATAAAATCCCCATCGTCATTGTATTGACGATCATGTACAAGTCACTAACTTTGAAAAAAGTTGCATTAAAAAATCCTTCTAAAAATGGGAACGGTAATGGCAAAATATTTAAAACCAAAAACATCGAGCCTACAATCGTGAAAGGAATAGAAGCCATCCCCGCTGCCATGACAGCCCGAACGATTTTAAGTTGCGCAATTTTCCCCATAGGTCCCATCAGGTATTTCTGCAAAAAATCAAACATTAGTTATTCTCCTTTCCTAAATATAACGCTTTTTCATATTGTTTAATACGGATATACTGTTGGTCTTGGTTGAGTGAAATTTTCTTTAAACGATACTGTATAAATGCACTGGCAAAAATACCGCTTACAACAAGAATGAAAACAAATAACTGTCCTCCATTGTTATTTGCCATAAAAGGATACAAGAATGTAAATCCTGAGGTAAACAACACTGGAATCACTAATAAATTAAAGACACTCTGGAACAAAAAATACCACTTTGTCCATGGAACGTTCGTTTGGTGTTTTCGATAAAGCTTTACTTGTTCTCCTACTGCAGGCAAAATAGCTAAAATCAGAATCATCGGTAAACTACTTCCTAAACTTTTAGCTGATAGAAGCAGAATCATCCATTGCATGTTCATGAAAAAGAAAAAGGCAGTCAGGTAACGTACGATTAGATAACGATTGAAATACATGTTTTTCAAACTAAGTTGCTTTTTTTCTAATTCGATTTTCCTTTTTACTGTATCCTGCACAATGATCCTTCCTTTCTATTTATTTTTTTGATACAAATAATTCATTTCCTGTGCAACTTCCAATAATGTCATCGTCGTCATCAGATGATCTTGTGCATGGACCATGATAATTTCCATTTCTATTTTTGTCCCGCTGGCATATTCTTTCAGAAGTTGAGTTTGTGACTGATGCGCATGAAGAATCTCTTCATTTGCTTGTCGCAACTTCTCTTCTACTTCTTCAAACATCTCTTTACGCATCGAGCGAAATGCTTCATGTATCAGTGTCCGTGCATTTCCGCTATGGAAAATGATATCAAAAGAAGTCACTTGTAGTGTTTCACTGTTTATTTTTTCAGCCATCTGTTTTCCTCCTTATTCGATCAGTTTGATAAATTTACTGCTGAAATTCTCAAAAATAGGTTCAGCTAAGATTTCCTGCTGTACTTTTAGCTGGTCAACTAACCTAATGATTGCTTTAGTCACGACCGTAATTCCTTCATTTTCGACATAAGAAGGCGAAACTAAAAAAACAAAATGAATTTCTTGATATTGATCCCACTGCATCCCAGAAGGAATCAATGCAACGGCTACCTTTGTTTCGATTCCAACTGGAACAGCGGGATGTGGGACTGCCACTGTATCACTGAATATGATTTGTCCCATATTTTCACGTTGCTGGATCTGCTTTCGCATTTCTCTTATATATCCTTCTTCTTCATTTATGCTCAGCTTTTGCAGCAAATCATGAAGAATTTCTTCCTTTTTCGGTTCGTACGTATAAGTCTTGAAAAATTTTTCAGACAACTGTTCGGTGTAAATCTGCTTTTTTTGCTGTAGAGAAAATGCTGGTATCGGTCTATCTGAGGAATGATAGGGTATAGATTCTCCAACTACCTTTCGTATTTTACGAACATCATCTTCATTCAAAAAAATACTGACATGTAAAACTGGAATTTTGAAAAACATTGTCGAAAGATCAATAGAAGAAATAATCAGGTCGATTCCTTTTAAAGTTGTTTCATTGATCTCATAATAGCCTTTTACACTTACCACTGTAATATTTTTACCGAATTCACTGACTACGCGATTCTTTAATAGTTGGGCACTGCCGTAACCCGTTGCACAGATAATCAATGCATGTAGTTTATGCGCAGCTCTTTCTTTTTCCAATGCCGCCATGAGATGCAAAGCCAAATAGGCCCATTCATCTTCATTGATGGTATAGTTTTTCAAAGCCGGCATGTTGCTGAAATGCCTTTTTACTGCGTCAAAGACTTTGGGATTTTCTTTCTTTATCTCCTCAGTCAATGGGTTCTCAATGCGAATACCTCGGCTCAATCGAATCATCATCGGTGACAAATGATCGAGTAGTCCATTGAAAAGCTGGAGATCCTCTACTAATGAAAAATGAAATTCCTGAGACAATCTTTTCAGAACTTTCGCTAATTCCTTTGATAGTTCCTGATCATTTTGATTTTCTTTGTGATTCGACTTAGCCATGAGATGTAATGTCAAATAAGCAATTTCTTCTTCGGGAAACGATACACCTGCGATTACCTCAATACGTTGAACGATCCGCTGCGCCACTTGATACTCTACTCGCTTAGAAACTTCTTGTTCGATGCCTAATTCCTTGATTTCAAACCCTTCTCGGAGCCGTTTGATCCCCAAAGCCAAGTGTAAAGTCAGATTCTGTATGATAAAATCCGAAACTTTTAACTTAGCTTCTCTTGTTTCATCGAGAATGATAATGACTAGCTCTTCAAAACTGATGTCTGGGAAAAAACGGCTTTGCCCTAAATATTCTTTCAATGAATTTCCATAATGGTTTCCAAAAAAAGTATCCATGATAAAATGCCGTCGATTTCTTTCTTCCCCTTCGATCCATGTCCCTTGACCATGCTTAGAAACGATTTTTAGTGAATATGGAATCAATCGCTCCTTGATTTCTTGCATGTCCTTTGTCAAACTGGAACGACTGATATAAAGCTCTTCTGCCAAATCATCCATAAAAAGAATGGCATCTTCCAAAAGCAATTGGTTCAATATATACTTTTGTCGATCTTCGGACTCATAAAATCCTTGCGGTTCTCTAGCATATCCAGGTACTATTTCTTGCCGACTCAAAAACAAGTCAAATGTCAGTCTTTGTAAAATATGCAGTTGGTAGCCATAACCTGGTTTAGCAATGATCTTACCTCCGTTTTTTTCTACTAACTCTTTGATCCGCTGCAAGTAATTACGGATTGTCCGATCAGATAATAACAATTCAGAAGCTAAACGTTGACTGGTGACATACTCCTTCTTGTGATCAATCAAATATCTCAACAGCAATTTTTCCTTCTGTTTCATTATCATCCACTCCTATTCCATCATATGTTCTCTTCGATCACCTCTGCTAACTTCTGGATGCCTGTAGGGATTGGGACATACGCTTGGAAAGGGATACTAACAACAGGCTTTCCAACAGATTCTCCTAATTTTTTGAATTTATCCAAAAACATCGTCGTTTGCGGGCTGATCAGAAATAAATCAAAATCACTATTCTTAATCATATTATCGCCTTCTGTAGCTGAAACTGCATCTACGAGTACCTCTTCTCTTTTTTGCTTAAAGAAATCCGTTGTCTTTGAGGCCATCATCGAGGATGACATTCCTGCCGCACAAATAATCAATGCTTTTTTCATAAATCAATCACTCCTTTTATTTTTATAAACCAAGCATATCTTGTAAGCGTTTTCTATTCAAAATATATATTTCCGTAGCATTGCGGAAAAAATGTGTATCATATCTTGAATAATAATTTCTGGCACCGTGATATACTAGTGATAGAATTTTTTCAGGAGGGGATTTAGTGAGTATCACAGTGAATATTTTGTATACAAGTACAAATGGACAAGCCAGAAAATTTGCAGAAGAAATGGTCGAAAGAAACATTGTCAAAGCGATTCGTGCAGAAGAAGGAAACGAGAAATATGACTATTACTTTCCACTAGAAGATCCAGAATCTCTTTTACTGATCGACCGTTGGAAAGATGAAGAAGCAATCGAAAAGCATCACAAATCCGAAATGATGGCTCAAATAAACGAACTCCGTAAAAAGTATAAATTAAAAATGAAAGTCGAACGTTTCACTGATTTACCGTAAAAAGATACACATGGAATGATAGCAATTTATCATCCATGTGTATCTTCACTTTTTCCTTATTTTTTATTCGATCTCATCTAATGATTCAAACCGTGTTTTTCTCTTATTTTTCGGATAAGTATTTCAGTCACCCCAATATACATGATTCCTAAACATACCCCAAGGATATTCTCAAAAATGCGGATCGTTACTGCTCCTGGAACCCCGAATAAACTGGCAGTGATTGCCAAAGCACCAAAAGAATTAAAAACTGTTTTATATCTATAGGTAGAACAAACACCTAAAGCTAGACCACCTAATATACCGACCCAGTTAAAAGGAATAAATTGGCTGATACCAATAAATAAAACACATCCAATCAATGAGCCAATGATTCGGTCTACTGCTCGTTCTTTGAAACCAATCGACATCAATCCATAGCTAGATACAATAGAAGAAAATGCAAACCCTGCCCACATCAATCGCTGAAAAGGGACATACTCTCCTGCAACGATCAAAAGACTAATGCCAAATGCATAGATGAGCATCCAAATTTTTTCCTGCGAATACATGCCTTTCAAAAAAATCTCTTTAAACAAGCTTTTGTCTTTGTTCTTTTCTCGATGTTTTCTGTAAAGGAGAACTGAAAACCAACAAAAAAACAAAAATAATAAGCTACTTGTTTGTGTAAAGAAATTCTTGTTCAACGAATCTTTAGGTAACGAATAAACAATAAAGAGATATGAAAAGCCGTACAAAGAAGCATTCCCCATTTTGGGATCACTAGCGGTTGCCATTAATATGCTGCTTAGTAAAATAAAATGAATCAACATGCCCATAACTGACCATTTGATCAGCTGGACATACGGTGCTACTAATAGTGAGAACATGACGATTGCTAAACCTATGATCGAATGGGAAATCTTATAACCAAAGTCAACAAAACGAATACTCATCAACATACAGAATAAAACCACAGCGTATGGTTTATGCTTCGATTCAAATAATGTTGTAATTATAATGATAAAACAAATGGCAAACAATACGATGAATAATGATCGTAAAAACAATGAACAAATATACATGCACTTTTCTTTTTTAGAAGCTGCTTCTCGTATTTTTTGTTTTAAAATAAACGGATCTAGTTGTAGAGACTGATAAAAATCCACCTGTTGTCGTCCTTTCTTTTTACTTTTATTTTTTACAGTCATCTATGACAGGTTGTAAATACTATGGAACATCATATGGCGTTGTCATTTTCTTGTCAACTATTTTTCCTATTCATGTTTTTATAAAAAAACATATCGTTTTCTTGTATGATTAAATCACCACAAAATAAA
Organism: Enterococcus faecium; assembly: GCF_029023785.1. Lineage (NCBI taxonomy): Bacteria > Bacillati > Bacillota > Bacilli > Lactobacillales > Enterococcaceae > Enterococcus > Enterococcus faecium. The sequence continues at coordinate 2,308,959 of NZ_CP118955.1, forward strand.
CAACTGAGAGAACGATATGCTTTATGAATGGTTCTATCAAAAAAATTCTGAGATCAATAGACAAAAATTTGATGATTACAGAGGTCTCTTACGAAACCTTACAGAAGAAAAAAACATTGATCGTTGCTGCAGTTCTCTTCCCTGCTCCATGTGTCTGTAGAAATTGTGGTTCTGCTGTGGTAGATGGAAATAGGAAATTAATGGTGGTGAAAAACAAGAAGAAGGAAACCATTGTCCACTTTGAATAATATAATCATATGCCAATGGTTATACGCCTAAAAAAGCAGCGCTATACCTGTAAAAACTGTCGAAGCCATTGGAACGCTCAAAGTTATTTTATCCGTCCAAGGCACTCGATTTCAAATCATGTCAGACATAAAATCACTTCTTTACTGACTGAAAAAGTGTCGTTATTTTTTATTTCGAAAAGTTGTTAGGTATCTTTGACAACCGTTATTCGCACATTGAAAGAGTTGAGAAGCTATTTACCAAAGTCTTCCAAAAGAATTCTGTCTTGAGTGTTGAGGGTTGTGAATTTCGTTCTCACGTTTCCGTTGAGGATAAACTGAGTTTTATTTCCGCGGATGGCGAGACAGAAAAATTAATCGAGAAAATTTACCTACACAAAAAATTCCTCGATTAACAAACTATTTCCTTAGCTGCACTAATCCTAAAGAAATAGAATTCTTAGTTACAGACATGAACGCCACCTACTTTCAGCTCACCAAACATGTTCTACCAAATGCGAAATTGGTGATTGATCGATTACTTGGTTTTTCCACGCCTTTCAAGGAGGCGTAACCTTTATTCACGAGTTGGTTGAAGCTTTCCGAGACAAAAGACCCGACTTGTTTTTCTCCTTATTGACAAAGAGCCATTAAAACTAGAGAAAAAATTACAACTGATCGCTGATTATTTGTAGAAAGAAAATCAAAGTATTACCCAATAAACTTGAGTCATTAGGCAAAAAACACTGCGAAACTCAAGAATGATTTTCGCAGTGTTTTTGTATATTTTTTATTAACTAGTATTACTACAAAGGTTTATTTTTCACTTCTCAACGCAGCACAAAATTGTCTTTACTTATTTACTGGTTGGGTTCAACCTTCTCTACTCCGATACTAATATTTGTTTGTATACCCCTTCTAAAATCGGTAGTTTCCATTCAATTGATGGGTACTAGTTGATTTTAAAAACTATGCTTATTCAATTTTTTATTTTAGCTCATATATTTCGTTTCTTTCTAAATTTTATACTGATGAAAACAAGTAGCACACCCAATATTGACAATATAAACTGGCTAATGATGGTTTCTCCAGTTTTTGGAAGATGCTTATTTCCACTGCTTGTTGGATTGTTTCCTCTTATATCTGAGCTATCAGCAACTTTTCTATTCTCTTTTGTTAAAAAGATCGCCACTTCTTGTTCTTTTTCGATCTTGAAAGTTACTGGTGTCGCATCCAATTCATACCCCGTTGGCGCTTGAGTTTCTACCAGCTGATATGCTCCTGGTGCTAAGCCATCTATCGCCAGTTTTCCATCTGCTCCTGTGGTTAGACCTGACTGCAGAACGGTTCCATTGGCATCTTGTAACTCAAAAACAGCTCCTTGCAGGACTTCTCCGCTTTGGTCATCGATCTTTGTCAACACGACACCGCCTGGTGTAAGTCGATTTTCTTTCGTCAATTCTACCACCGCTGTCTGACTTCTTTCGATCTCAAACTCGATTGGTGTCGCATCCAATTCATACCCCGTTGGCGCTTGGGTTTCTACCAGCTGATACACTCCTGGTGCTAAGCCGTCAATCGCCAGTTTTCCATCTGCTCCTGTGGTTAGACCTGACTGCAGAACGGTTCCATTGGCATCTTGTAACTCAAAAACAGCTCCTTGCAGGACTTCCCCGCTTTGGTCATCGATCTTTGTCAACACGACACCGCCTGGTGTAAGTCGGTTTGCTTTCGTCAATTCTACCACCGCTGTCTGACTTCTTTCGATCTCAAACTCGATCGGTGTCGCATCTAATTCATACCCCGTTGGCGCTTGAGTTTCTACCAGCTGATATGCTCCTGGTGCTAAACCGTCAATTGCCAGTTTTCCATCTTCTCCTGTAGTTAGACCGGTTTGTAGCGTTTCTCCTTCTCGGTTCTGTAACTCAAAAACAGCTCCTTGCAGGATTTCCCCGCTTTGGTCATCGATCTTTGTCAACACGACACCGCCTGGTGTAAGTCGGTTTTCTTTCGTCAATTCTACCACCGCTGTCTGACTTCTTTCGATCTCAAACTCGATTGGTGTCGCATCTAATTCATACCCTATTGGCGCTTGAGTTTCTACCAGCTGATATGCTCCTGGTGCTAAACCGTCAATTGCCAGTTTTCCATCTTCTCCTGTAGTTAGACCGGTTTGTAGCGTTTCTCCTTCTCGGTTCTGTAACTCAAAAACAGCTCCTGCAGGATTTCCCCGCTTTGGTCATCGATCTTTGTCAACACGACACCGCCTGGTGTAAGTCGGTTTTCTTTCGTTAATTCTACCACCGCTGTCTGACTTCTTTCGATCTCAAACTCGATTGGTGTCGCATCTAATTCATACCCTATTGGCGCTTGAGTTTCTACCAGCTGATATGCTCCTGGTGCTAAACCGTCAATTGCCAGTTTTCCATCTTCTCCTGTAGTTAGACCGGTTTGTAGCGTTTCTCCTTCTCGGTTCTGTAACTCAAAAACAGCTCCTTGCAGGATTTCCCCGCTTTGGTCATCGATCTTTGTCAACACGACACCGCCTGGTGTAAGTCGGTTTTCTTTCGTCAATTCTACCACCGCTGTCTGACTTCTTTCGATCTCAAACTCGATTGGTGTCGCATCTAATTCATACCCTATTGGCGCTTGGGTTTCTACCAGCTGATATGTTCCTGGTGCTAAACCGTCAATTGCCAGTTTTCCATCTTCTCCTGTAGTTAGACCGGTTTGTAGCGTTTCTCCTTCTCGGTTCTGTAACTCAAAAACAGCTCCTTGCAGGATTTCCCCGCTTTGGTCATCGATCTTTGTCAACACGACACCGCCTGGTGTAAGTCGGTTTTCTTTCGTCAATTCTACCACCGCTGTCTGACTTCTTTCGATCTCAAACTCGATTGGTGTCGCATCTAATTCATACCCTATTGGCGCTTGAGTTTCTACCAGCTGATATGCTCCTGGTGCTAAACCGTCAATTGCCAGTTTTCCATCTTCTCCTGTAGTTAAACCGGTTTGTAGCGTTTCTCCTTCTCGGTTCTGTAACTCAAAAACAGCTCCTTGAAGGACTTCACCACTGCCTTCAGCATGTTTAATTAGTTCAACACCACCCGTATCAAGGATGTTTTCAATGGTTAACGTCACTTCTTCTATGGAGTATTCATTTATAAAAACATCATGTACCGTCGCATCTAAAAGATACCCTTCCGGTGCTTCTGTTTCTCGGACTTGATAGCTACCTACAGGAAGCGGTTCACTTAAAAATTCTCCGTTTTCTGCCGTTATACCTTCTTGTATCACTTGTGAATCGCTTGATAAAATTTCAAATTTTGCTCCTGCCAGCCTTTGGCCATTCTCATCAGTTTTAATTACTTTAATACGCCCATCGATTTTCCTTGTTCTTACAGTACTCGTATTCAATCGATTGTCACTATTCACAAGCGTTGCAAAGTTTAAAATTTGATCGCCGACCGCATACGCCTCTACATTGACCTTAAAAGAGAGGGTAAAACTTGTCGGACCACCAATCGTATTATTCGCACTGAAACGAACTATTCCATTATTGACTTCGGCATCAATGAAAGAGGGAATATCTGATAGAAATGACACAAATTCCATGCCTTCTTCCAAAACATCTTCAATAACAAGCGTATTGCTTGTTCCAGAAAACATCGAGACATGCAGAGTATACGTTAGTTCATTTTCATTGAGATTGATAACATTTTTGTCCACACTTTTTCTTAAAGAGATTGCCGGAAGATTACTTTCAGGGATTCTCAAGCGGTAGTCTCGGCTCATTACCTGATTATTGTAGGTCATACTCGCTCGATTCCGAGAAAACCCATCCTCTTGTCTTCCTTCATTGAACAAGTCGACATCGGTCACTTCAAGAGCATATTCAATAAAATACGATTGACCCTCTGCTAGATTACCAAAGTCCACAACAAGTGTATTCGTTTCCTTATTAAAAGATACTTTGTCCACAAATTCCTCGGAAACATAATGAGTTCTAACGTTTGCTTCACCTGGATTCGTTACTTCTGCGATCCGAACCCCACCTGAAATAGGTTCTCTATTTCCAGTGGAACTCCATGTAGTCGGATTCGGTGCCAAAGTTGTTCCTTGCGGTAGTACATCGGTAACCACTACACCGTCTTTTCGTGATCCTTCATAATTTACCTGCAAAATAAATTTATTACTGTTGGTCACGTCTTGCCCGTCAATCAGCAGATTCCCAAGATTTCCTTGGCTGTCGATTTCTCTAGAGCCATAGTATAATTTCGAAAAAATGGGTCTTGATGAAGGAATAGGCGTAATTGAAAATTCCGTGTTTGCTGCTCGCTCAGCATAAGTAAGACTCACTTGAAAGTCATTATTTGGCTCAGTACCGCCTGATTGAAAGAAAGCAACTTCAAACGTGATACTGAATGTATACGACTGAGCGGCTTCATTTAATCCTTCATAATCAAAGGTAAATGGAAAAACAACGTCTGTGCCTTCTTGGTAAAATGCCAGTGGCTTTAAAGGTGAATCATCAGCGACCTCCACTCTAATGAACTCAATTAAGCCAATCGATGCTCTAGGAACTCGTACGACCATCTCCCCATATTCTTCAAGAATATCGCCAGCGCCTCCTTGAATGTATCCCTTTAACGTTTGTGTATGCCTGCTCGGCAAAGTGGGGCGCTCAGCAGAGATGCCGATGTCATAATTCAAGAGCTCCTCTTGTCTTTCAATCTGAGATTCCTGCGTTATAGATGGCTCAGATGATCTGGCTTCATTAAAAGATTCACTTAAGCTTTCTTCTGGTATATTAAAAGATTCACTTGTACTTTCTTCTGGTACATTAAAAGACTCACTTGTGCTTTCTTCTGGTACACTGATTTCTATTGAGACCGTATTTGATTGAATATCACCGCTTCTTGCGGTCAATTCGTATTTACCTGAATGCTGGGAAGAATAAGTAATCAGACGTTCGTAATCATTGAGTTGCTTCACTTCCCCTTCAATCAAATCCTCACTCTTATCAATGACCAATGCATTTAGCAGGTCTGGTGTTCCTCTGACTCGCAACTGGAACTGCTCACCCAAAGCAGCCTCCTCTTGATCAACTTCGATCGTCAGCGAACGCTCTGGCTGTTCTGCTAAAGACTCAGCTAGAACCGTTATGTTCCCAAATTGATTGATCACAATAAGCATAACTAGAAACATACTTAACAGTTTATGAAATTTGTTCCTCACTATTACTCCCCCTTATAATTTTGACTAAACAACAAGGTACCCGATAATTTTCTAAAAAGATTCCCCAACTCAAAATGGCTGCGTTACCTCCCTCGTATTTTCGGTTCAACTCAAGCGTTGCAATGTAAGCTGTAAACAAAGCTAATGATTGCCGATTGTCTTCTGTTGATTGATTCGATAGCTTTGTATGACTTTTAGTTGTCCGTGTGGCTTAACCATAATTATGATTTCACGATTCCTCCTGCCAGTGCCTTGCACAAGCTGGAGCGTAACCCTAATAGTTATTTTGTTAATGTACTTATATACTTTTATACTTTTCCATTAGAAACAATCACTAAATCGTTGATACCAAGGTCAGACTCTAGAATTTCATCAGTGAGTCCCTGTATTGGTTAACCTTCATCAATCCCAAAAAAATATATCAATGCTTAGCATCAAAATGAATATATAGTTTAGAATACTTGGGATTCATCGATAACTGATCGCTTATTTGGCCATATTATTTGGCACTTGGTTCAACTAAACGCATTTAGGATGTTCCTTCATTCTCGTCATGGATGTTCTCAAACCGTCATTACTAATAAACTGTCCACCGAATCGATGGTTCATTTCTTGCATTTTCCACGTCCAATTACTCTTTTTGCTCTTTATTTGGGCGTAGTTTTACTTTCTTAACTTGTATCGTCTTCCATCAACTCCTTAATCATCTTCTTAGCTTTATTGGCTCGGTTTCCTTGTAAAAGGTATCTACAAATAGTGACAATCTGTATTAAATCTTCATCATTTTCTGTAATGTCAATAATTTCTATATTCTGTACCATATATTGCAAAGGGTTTCACTAAGTTCATAACCGAAGCGAATTAAACAACTTTTGTATAGAATAACTACCTTTTCTATTTTTCCATTGGTAATTCTATCTATTAATTGGTTTAATCCTTTTGTTGTAGTTGATTCCACTACCAAGATGATTCTCTCGAATTTTAAAGCTTGAAGATGTATTGCTATTTTTGCTAACTGGCGTATTTGCAACTATTTTTCCCTTCTATTCTTCCTTCATTGATTCCCCTCTAAAATTACTATCCATAAAAAATTGCATAAATGACAATAGTATTTATATTAGTCATACTGCTTTTTAACACAGCAAATTCCAGAAAAACATTCGTTACATATTTGTGAATTTTTCCAAAAAATAACATTTTTATAAAACAACGAAAAATAAATCACTACCAGTCAACTTCTATAATATTACCAAATAACAAACTAACTATCCATCAATAACGTGTTTTATTTTTTAAAATTTCTATAAAAAAATAATCATTCTTAAAAAGAATATATAAAAATAACAATAACCTTTGTGATTTTTCTTGTTTGAAGAATGTTAGAAGAAAAATCTCTAAATACTTATAATTATTTTATAAGCAAAAAAATGCTATCGGTAGTATCACCGATAGCTGAGGAAAGTCACAGTAGGGACTATTTGATTAAAAAATATGTTTATTCAATCCATCTATTTATTTTTGCCTTATTAACATATTGTAATAATGTAAGCAACAATGTATTTTAAGTGTAATGCTTTTATGCACCTATTTAATTTATCATTCTCATCTGATACAATCTCACTCATAACAATATGAATTTTTCTTCTCATTAGTCTCAGTTCACCATGAATTATACATAACACCCAATACAATTATTTTTCCATACTTTTTTAAGAGGACAATTACATCGTATATATCGCTAAGAATTGCAACCATTCCATTTTTAAAGACATATTTCCTCTAAAAAACTAAAATTCTATCTATCCACGACTAATAATCCCCCACATTAAACCCGTAATCGAACCAGAAAATTTTTCTTTATAACTAAAACAACCATCATTTTCGAGTTATCTTAAACACATATTTCCTATTTTTTCATTTCTATCCATGCATGATAATATTCAGTTCTGATATTGTTTTCATCCGTATTCGTCAATAGATACTGGCCGATCACTTCTCCTGTTTTCCATCCTTTTTCATACATTCTTTCTCTGATTTCTAAAATATTATTACGTTCCGCATGGTTCATCTCGGATTTCAATAAGAATCGACGATAAACAGCCGTATCTTTTTTCTCCCAAATCACGTCTTGAGTAAATAAATGTACTTCACTAGGGTCGATAAAAAATCCATACATCGTCTGTGAACTGGAAGCTGGCATACTCATCATCCCAAAGCTTGAATAGTTAGGTAGAAATTTTTTGATTTCCACAATATCTTCAAACTCCGTTGAGATCATACAGTCAAAAGGGATCTCTTCTACAGGAAATTCTTCCTCGTTTGTATCGATCATCAATTTCAACTGTTTTTTTCGCTCCCTTATCTCTTTTTGTTTTTGTTTCATCACCACCAGTTCTTTATGGATTCTTCTTTCTGTTTCATCAAGTGTCTCATATAACTCCGTCAATGTTTTTCCATATAAATTCTTCATCTGTTTGATCGGTATATCTAATTTTCTATAAAAAACGATATCATAAAGCATAAAAATATCATCGATATCAAACAATCGATAATCATTCTCTTCTTGTCTACTTGAACGGATTAATCCTTGTTCATCCCAATAGCGGATCGTTGATTTTGGCAAATCAAATAGTTCCGATACTTGGCCAATCGTATACATTTTTTTCATTTTTTCTCACCTCTTTTTCAGTTTATTCTTTTTTCTATTGACCTTCAAGTTACTTGAAGGTATAGAATCGAAAAGTATCAGGAAAAAAGGAGGAATAATATGTCTATCTTAAAAACATTCTTACAGAAAAACAAAGGACTCGCTCTCCTTACCTTTGTGATGATCTGTTTACAAATCGCCGGTACATTAGGTGTACCAAAATTAGTAGCAAAGCTGATCGACACAGGTATAGCAAGTGGCGAAGCCTCAGTTATAAAAAAAATTGGAGTTGAAATGCTGCTTGTAGCGTTTCTAGGAACAATCGCTGCAGTTGCCTCTAGTTACTTTTCAGCATTGGCTTCCGCTAGGTTTGGATTCCAAACGCGGGAGAAATATTTCCGTAAATTCCAACAGCTGTCAATGAAGGATATCAGTCGTTTTAGTTCTGGATCTCTTTTGACAAGAATGACGAATGATGTCGATAATGTCCAGCAAATGATTGTTTTATTTTGCCAAATGATCTTACCAGCACCGGTTATTTGCGTTTTCACCATTCTCATGATGTTTCGTTATTCTCTATTACTAACATGGGTTACATTGATCTCTGTTGTTTTTTATGTATGGATTGTTTATCGACTGATGAAACGAGGGGCACCTTTATCTTTGAGTATCCAGCCAAAAATGGATCGGATCACCATCACATTGAGAGAATTCTTTACTGGGATTAATATGATCCGTGCCTTTGATAATCAATCATATGAAGAAAAGCGAACGAATAAGAGCTTTGCTGACTATGCTAATCAAATGATCAAAGTGAACCGAATATTTGCTTGGGTCACTCCAATTGCTTTTTTGCTCATGGGAATCGTTTATGCTTCTATTTTGTGGTTTGGCGGAAATCTTGTAGCAGAAGGAGCATTACAAATCGGTGTCGTGACTGCTGTAGTCGAATACTCTATGCTGACACTTGCTTACTTGATGATCGCAGCTATGGTATTGGTCATTATCCCTAAATCGTTTGCCTCATTACGACGGATAGAAGAAATACTGCAAGCAGAGATCGAAATTGAGGAAGAGACGATCAAAACAGTAGCTGAACCAACCTTTGATCAGACAAATGCAGCTGCTTTTGAACATGTCACATTTAAATATACTGAAATCTCTGATCCAGTTCTAGAAGATATTGATTTCACAATACCTAAAGGAAAAACAACAGCGATCGTTGGCGGGACCGGATCTGGAAAAAGTAGTTTGGCGAAACTTCTCTTGAGACTTAGTGACCCTACGATAGGAAAAGTAACCCTTGGTGGTATTCCTCTTACTCAAATGACTCAAGAACAGATCCGCTCCCACATCAGTTATGTCCCTCAGAAGGCTTTCTTATTCAGCGGGACAATTTTAAGCAACTTGCAGATGGGAAATGAATATGCCTCAACAGAAGAGTTGTCTAAAGCGATCAAGATCGCTCAATTAGAAGAACTAGTGGACACCCTTCCTGACGGATTGGACAGCTTTGTTGCTCAAGGCGGTTCTAATTATTCAGGGGGCCAGAAACAGCGGATATGTATTGCTCGAGCGTTGATCAAACCAGCAGAGATCTATGTATTCGATGATAGTTTCTCCGCTTTAGACTATAAAACAGATGCAGCATTAAGAGCAGCCCTTCATAAACACATGTCGGAGAAAACTCTCGTGATTGTTGCTCAACGCCTCAGTACAATCCAACAAGCAGATAACATCATTGTTTTAGATGAAGGAAAAATCGTTGGACAAGGTACTCATGAAGAACTACTGTCTAATTGCCAAACTTATCAGGAGTTTGCAAAATCACAAGGAATATAGAAAGAAGGGATACGATGGAAAAGAAAAAAACGTTGAACACGCGTGCTTTGATACGTTTTTGGAAAATGATCAAACCTGAACATAAATATTTTTACGGATTGTTTCTATGCAGTTTATTCGGGAACCTATTAGTCGTAGCCATGCCCTTGATCATGGGAATCGGGATCGATGATCTCTTATCAGAAATAAGAAAAACAGGTATTGGACAGCTTTCTTTCAGTGATATCAAACAAGCATTGTTGTTCCCTGTCTTATTGCTGATCGGCTGTTCAGTCTTAAGCAGCATCACTTCATTTATTCAGGAACGGACAATGGCAGCGTTAAGCGAAAAGATCACATTGAGGGTGCGAAAAGAAATCACAAAAAAATTCAAAACATTACCGATGTCGTTTTTTGACAATCATCAAGTAGGTGACATCATTAGTCGGACAACTACCGGTCTCAATCAACTTTCTCAAGTGTTATTGACAGGTATCAATCAATTTTTTACTTCTGTCGTAACAATAGCTGCTGCTGGTCTGATGCTGTTTTATATCGAAAGCAAGCTTACTTTGCTCGTCTTATTGCTGATCGTTGGCAGTTCAATTGTTACAACTAAGATTGCGAACAAAAACAAACAGATTTCTGAACATAATCAGTATGAACTGGGTGTTTTAAATAATCGAATGGAAGAAATCTTAGCTGGTAATCTAGTGGTCAAAACATTCAATCAGCAAGCTCATGCAGAAGCTGCTATACACGAAGTAAATAAAAAGCAATACAACGCTTTTAAACGTGCTCAATTTATGAACTTTGCTATCTATCCGGCCATTCGTTTCATTAATCAACTCGCCTTCATCATAAGTGCGGTATTCGGTGCTATGCTTGTTCTATCAGGTGGTGTGACGATCGGCTTCTTACAAGCTTATCTTCAGTACATCAATCAGATTTCTGAACCAATTTCTACCGCTTCTTATGTGATCAACTCGATCCAATCCGCAATGGCAGCAATCGATAGGATATTTGAGATATTAGATGAAACAGATGAAATTCCAGACCTTCCAGATGCAAGACTTTTAGAACAACCGAAAGGAAAAATAGCTTTCAAAAATGTACAGTTTGGTTACACATCAGATAAAATATTGATGAATCAAGTCGATTTTTCAGTAAAGCCAAAACAAACGGTAGCGATCGTTGGTCCAACTGGTGCAGGAAAAACGACTTTAGTCAATCTGCTGATGCGTTTTTATGAACTGAATAAAGGAAAGATCGAATTCGACGGTCTTGATATTACCAAGCTTTCACGTGGAGAACTACGTCGTTCTTTTGGGATGGTTTTACAAAATACCTGGCTGTTTGAAGGAACGGTAGCTGATAATATCGCCTACGGGAAAATGGATGCCACAAGAGAACAAATTATCGAAGCGGCTGAAATCGCACAATGTGATCACTTTATTCGAACACTGCCAGACGGATATGATACGATCATTTCTAGCGAAAACGGCACGTTATCTCAAGGACAGCAACAATTATTGACAATTGCTCGAGTCATTCTAGCGAATCCTCCTGTCGTTATTTTAGATGAAGCAACTTCTAGCGTAGATACACGAACAGAAGCATTGATTCAGCAAGCAATGGAAGCTGTGACAAAAGATAGGACAAGTTTTGTGATTGCACACCGTTTGTCAACGATTGAAAATGCAGACATGATCCTTGTAATGAAGAATGGCGATATCGTCGAAAAAGGAACACATTCTGAACTACTCCAATCACCAACGCTTTATGCCAGTCTTTATAATAGTCAATTTCAGATAGCGTAACAAACATTATCTAAAAAGCTATCGATCATGTATGATTAGTCCATGATCGATAGCTTTTTTAAATGTACTAGTGGTGCCACTAGAAACACAAAGAATAATACTAATGATACTTTTTGGATAGCTCCTTCAGTTTCGTTCGGTAAGTAGTGACAAAAGACTTGTCACAATCCCTTTTTACGAATAAACGGTGTTCAAGAGACAACCTATCGGCAATAAGACACGATCTTGTAAAATACGAGAAGCTATACTTCAAAATCGCTTCTTGTTGCTCTTGTCAACTCCGAATCACGAGTTACACTATTCAACAAATATGAGAAGCTGTTTTTTGAATTTGTTTCTTGTGACTCGGTGCTGAACGTCAGGCTCACAATCTCTCTTCTTTAATCTCCTTGTTCTACTTGCGATAGTTGCTGAACGAATTGCCATGTTTCCCCGTTATCAGTTGAACGGAAGAGGCAGGCAAACATTTTCCCTGCATCGATTGGTCCTTTTTTCAACAAATAAAATTTTGTCTCTAACGTATTCGCGCTTATTTGAGTAACTTCATTTGGTGATTGAAAAAGATCTATCCCCCCTGTCTGATAGTTTTCCGGAATCGACAGAACTGATTCTTTGAATGAGCGTCCTCCGTTGTTTGTATAAAACAAACTTTCACGTGTCGAAACAAAACCTAAAGAAGTTGTAACGAAGCTGACATTTTGTACTGGCTGATTGATCATTGTACTTCCACTTTTTATCCAAGTGATTCCGCCATCCATAGTAGTGTAAATGTACAAAGTTTCTGCAGACATCCCACTGGCTGATGTACAGATAAATAGACCATCGTTGCCATAAAATACCGCTTTTCGATAACGTATCGGCTGAACTGATTGGGTGATAATAGACGTTTGCCATGTTTTACCATTATCTCTTGAAGTCAGCAGACGTACATCATCCCCAGAAGAATAGATAAACCATGAGAAATCGGCGGAAATATCATATGTGTTGTCCATCCAATAACCTTCAGGAATCAGCCCCGTTGTCAGGGTGTATTCGCCAAAACGCAACCATTGCGAATCAATCGGCACAAATACCCAATTAGCACCACTATCTGTTGTCATATAGAGAGAGTGCGTCTCTGTATCAAGTTTGAGATCATTTATCTTTTGTGTTGTCAAATTTACCTTTTGCTTAGGATCAGCTAACAACCCTTCATTTGTCTTTTGTATATGCGTATCGTTAGTTGAGTTCATTGTCATGTGAGAAGCAGCATTTATATGAGAAGACATTTTTGGCTGAGTGTATCTCCCATAATAGATTGTTCCAGCTAAAAGAATGAGGAAAAAACCAGTGACTAATGTACTCATCTTAGTTGTCAGGTATCCACCAGGCGAAGACTGGCTTTTTTCCCATCTGGGTTCGTTTTCTAGTAAAAAAATATGGAATGTGTTCATTCCGAATTTTGATTTGCTTTCGCCTAAGTAGATAGGTAAATCATCAAGTGATCTCAGCAATAACTGGCAATCACTTTTTTGTATCCGAAAAGCTTGACTCGTCGAAGTCTTCTCAAAATAAAGATAGTCATCATCTTGAGAAGTTGGTTTATTATGTAAAAACTGTTGTGCTCTTTGACTAAGCCATTGATCGAAATGACGCGACAATTGATGGTAACGGAGCCAAATAAGTAGAAGAAAAACAATAAGCACAACAATTGTTATTCCGCCAACTCCCCACGAAAAGTGATACAAATTATTTAATTTTTGCATCCCTTCAGCTGAACGGACTACTGCACTCATATGGCGATATAGGAACGATACAGCTCCGAAAAAAAGCAAACCAGAGAAAAATACTAAGCTTAAAAGCTTGAACATTATTCTTTTCGCTCTTTTTTTCGCTTTCTCGATAATTTTTTGTTTAGCTGATAATACTTCGATAATAAATAGTTCTTGATCCATTTGTCTCTCCTTTTCTCATACTTCATTCATTATGCGTCAAAATCCATACAATCACTAGTCCCACTAATAAAAAATTTATGAATTTGGTATGTACTCTCAATTTCAGGTAGTTTATACATCAAAAAATACTAAGATTAATAGACAAAAATTTGATGATTACAGAGATCTCTTACAAGACCATTCAGAAGAAAAAGACATTGAACGTGTTTGAGAACATGAAAATCAAAACCTTTTTGATCAATCAATTAATCAATTTGAAATAACAAAAAATCTGAGACAGAATGAAGTTCATTCTGGCCCAGATTTGATTTTGCACAACTCATCAGTCCTTATTGACAAAGAGCCAATTAATTAGCAACGATATTGACTAACTTGTTTGGTACCGCAATAACTTTTCTGACTGTTTTGCCTTCAATATATTCTTGCACTATTTCATTGGCTAATGCTGCTTTTTCTAGCTCATCTTTTCCTAAGTCTCGGGGAACATTGCTTTTCGCACGAACTTTACCGTTTACTTGGAAAACAACTTCTACTTCGTCTTCAACAAGTGCTGCTTCATCGTATGTTGGCCATGGTGCGTAAGAAATACCACCATCATTTCCAAGGATTGCCCATAGTTCTTCACCCATGTGAGGAGCAATCGGTGCGAGTAGTTGAACAAATCCTTCGATATATTCATAAGGCAGAGCGTCCACTTTATAGGCTTCATTGATAAAGACCATCAATTGGGAGATTGCTGTATTGAAATGAAGATTTTCATAGTCTTCTGTCACTTTTTTCACTGTTTGATGATACACTTTATCAAGCTTGCCATCATTCAATGTAGTGATACGGTCACGCATTTTATTGTTCTCATCAACGATCAAACGCCATACACGATCCAAGAATTTACGGCTTCCTTCTAAGCCATTTTCGCTCCAAGCAATCGAAGCATCTAATGGCCCCATGAACATTTCGTACATGCGCAGTGTATCTGCACCGTAAGTTTCGACCACATCATCAGGATTGACTACATTACCACGAGATTTTGACATTTTTTCGTTGTTTTCGCCTAAGATCATTCCTTGATTGTATAGTTTTTGGAATGGTTCTTTTGTAGGAACAACACCGATATCGTATAAGAATTTATGCCAGAATCGTGCATATAGTAAATGAAGTACCGCATGTTCTGCTCCACCAATGTAGATGTCAACTGGTAGCCAACGCTTCAACTTTTCATAATCTGCTAGTTCTTTTTTGTTATGAGGGTCGATATAACGCAGGTAATACCATGAGCTTCCTGCCCATTGTGGCATTGTATTCGTTTCGCGACGGCCTTTTTTACCTGTTACAGGATCAACGACATTGACCCACTCCTCGATATTTGCTAATGGAGATTCTCCAGTACCGCTTGGCTTGATGTTTTTTGTCTTAGGCAACCGTAATGGTAGCTCTTCTTCTGGGACAGCTGTGACTGTTCCGTCCTCCCAATGGATGATTGGGATTGGTTCACCCCAGTAACGTTGACGGGAGAATAGCCAGTCACGTAAGCGATAGCTGACTTCTTTTTTCCCTACGCCATTTTCTTCTAGCCATTCATTCATTTTATCGATTGCTTCTTGTTTGTTCATGCCGTCTAGAAATTCAGAGTTGATGTGCGTACCATCTTCTGTGTAAGCAGCTTTTTCAACATCTCCACCTTCGATAACTGGAAGAATTTCTAGTCCGAAAGTTTGAGCGAATTCAAAGTCACGTTCATCATGTGCTGGAACAGCCATGATGGCTCCTGTGCCGTATGAAGATAATACATAATCGGCGATCCAGATTGGGATTTCCTTGCCATTAACTGGATTGATTGCATAAGCACCAGTAAATACTCCTGTTTTTTCTTTTGCAAGATCCGTTCTCTTTAGATCTGATTTTTTAGCTGTCTCTTCGATATAAGCTTCTACAGCAGCTTTTTGTTCAGGGGTCGTAATTTCTCTAACAAGATCTAGTTCAGGTGCAAGAACCGAGTAAGTTGCACCGAATAGAGTATCTGGTCGTGTCGTAAATACGGTATAGGATTTATCCGTACCAGCCACTTTAAATTCAATATTTGCTCCTACTGAACGACCGATCCAATTTCTTTGCATTTCTTTAATGCTTTCTGGCCAATCAACTAATTCTAGATCATCCAATAAGCGATCAGCATAAGCAGTGATTTTCAGCATCCATTGGCGCATTGGTTTTCTGACTACATCATAGCCACCACGTTCACTTTTCCCATCGATCACTTCTTCATTTGAAATAACTGTTCCTAATTCAGGTACCCAGTTTACCGCTACTTCTGCTTCATAAGCTAGACCTTTTTCATAAAGCTTCGTAAAGATCCATTGTGTCCATTTATAATACTCCGGATCAGTTGTATTCACTTCGCGATTCCAGTCATAACTAAATCCTAAAGAATTGATTTGCCGTCGGAATGTTTCGATATTTTTTTGGGTAAACTCAGCTGGATCGTTTCCTGTATCTAGCGCATATTGTTCAGCAGGCAGACCGAATGCATCCCACCCCATTGGATGCAGCACGTTGTATCCTTGACTTCTTTTCACACGTGAAAGGATATCCGTTGCCGTATAACCTTCAGGATGCCCTACATGTAGCCCTTGACCGGATGGATAGGGAAACATATCCAGTGCGTAAAATTTTGGCTTTTCAGGATCATCATGGGTGTTGAAAGTATTCGTTTTTGCCCAGTATTTTTGCCATTTTTTCTCAATTTCTTTATGATTGTAACTCATTTGCTGTCCTCCTGTTCTATTGAAAACACTTGTTTCTATTATAAATATAACGAAAAAACCGGCAGAATCTGTTTATTTTTATTTCCTTTTGCTTTGTTTTCTCAAACTTCACAAAAGAAATAAAAAAATCCTATAAAAAGATTGCTCTTTTTATAGGACGTAATCTACGCGGTACCACCTAATTTTACCTTAGTGAAAAGGCCTCGAACGTTGTAACGGCCGTCACCGCCGCTTGCTTACTCGGGTATTCAGCAAGGGCAACTCAAAGGCGAGTTCAAAAGCATCCGTGCACATTCTCACCAGCCATGCGCTCTCTGAAACTTCAGTCTTTTTACTACTTCCTTTTCAAGTGTTGTCATATTTAAGTAGCCTTATAGTAACAAATATTTTTGTGGAATTCAATCGTTATTTCTTCGAACAGCTATTTTATTTAGCTACAATCAACGTTTGACCTGGATAAATAAAGTTGTTCTTAATATTGTTCCATTCGATTAGTTGAGCCATTGTAATTCCATGACTGTCAGCAACACTCCAAACAGATTCTCCAGATTTCACAGTATAGGTTTTCGAACCAGTAACTGATTGTTGGTTTGTTGATTGAGATGAACCTTTCTTCACAATCACTTGCTGTCCTGGATAGATGAAATTATTTTTGATATTATTCCATTCGATTAACTGATCCATCGTGATATGATGTTTGTTCGCTACGCTCCAAACTGACTCGCCCGCTTTCACGGTATACATCGTATTACCAGTGGATGATGTACTTGTCGTAGCAGACGTATTCGGTGTATTTGGTTTCGCTGCAGAAGTAGTTGAACCTGTATTTGTATTTGCCGAAGTTCCACCTTTAACGATCAATTGCTGTCCTGGATAAATGAAGTTGTTTTTGATATTATTCCATTCGATTAACTGATCCATCGTGATGCCGTTTTTATTTGCCACGCTCCAAACAGATTCACCTGCTTTCACGGTATAAGTGCCTTGAGACGAACTGCTGCCAGTATTAACTGAACTGCTGTTATTTGTATTGGTTGACGAACCTGTATTACCTGACGTGCTGTTTGTTGATCCACTGTTTGAAACAGTCAGTTGTTGTCCTGGGTAGATAAAGTTATTTTGGATATTGTTCCATTGGATTAGCTGAGCCATCGTAATTCCGTATTTATTTGAGACGCTCCAAACAGAGTCTCCGGCTTTAACTGTATATTTCGTTCCTGAAGCTGTATTAGAAGAACTTGAGCTGGACGAACTAGAGCCACTTGTATTCCCAGTATTTGAGCCAGTATTTGCTCCAGCATTAGAAGAACCGCCATTTGATACGATTAGCTGTTGTCCTGGATAAACGAAATTGTTCTTGATATTGTTCCATTCAATCAATTGAGCCATCGTAATTCCGTGATCATTTGAGATCTTCCAAACAGAATCACCAGATTGAACAGTGTATTTCGCACCAGTTGTTTGTCCTCCGTTTGATGTACCAGCATTTCCTGAAGAATTGGTATTGTTACCGGAATTATTCGTCGAAGAGCCATTTTCCTGGCTACCTTTGATTGTCAGTTTTTGTCCTGGATAAATGAAATTGTTTTGGATGTTGTTCCATTGGATCAATTGATCCATTGTGATACCGAATTTATTTGAGATTCCCCAAACAGAATCACCAGATTGGACAGTATAAGTGGTCGAAGTTGCTGAACCTGAGTTTGTATTACCAGAATTGCTTGAACCGCCAGTACTACCTGCACTTCCAGTATTATTGCCACCTGTAGTCGCTCCACCGCCTGCGTTTCCGCTAGCTGGTGTATCATATTGGGTCAATCCGTAAGTTGCGATGATATTATTTAATTTGCCTGCGTAACCAGGATCAGTCGCATAACGCCCTGTCAAACAAGCTGTCGCATCTGTATAGGATTTCGTGTTGCTCTTCCAAGTACCGGCATAGTAATAACCGTTGCCAAATGAAGTATTTCTAAGTACATAGGCATTGTCATTGAAAGATTCAGCAAAAGAAGGATATTGTCGGAAAGGCTCCTTTTTATTTACCCATTGATTATTTAAAAATTCAAGCGTATCCATGTAGACGGTTTGTCCTTGATAGCTGCCTTTTATCCCAAAAAGATTATAATAAGGTGCTTGAGATAACGCACTACTGCCCCAACCGCTTTCTACAACTGCTTGTGCGATCATCACTGATGCATATAGATCGTTGGCTTGAGCGATTGGTTGAGCATAAGTAGCAATTTCTGTGATAAATGCCGCTGTATTGATTCTTGCGCCGAACTGAACAGGTGTTTCATCCGCTTGAACAGGAACCGGCTGTACTAATGGGGCAGCGACAGAACAGCCTACCATCGCAGTTCCCACGATTGCTGCCCCTCGTTTTGCTTTTCGAAAACGTTTGGTCTGTTCTAAACGTCTCCGTTCTTTTCTTGCAATGTTTTCCATCTTCTATCCTCCAACTTCAATTTATCTATTATTAATAATTATAACTTCTCTTAATATTTATTAAAAGTTATTTAAGAGCTTTGTTGTTTTTTGTAATCATATTGTAATTTACCGTAATGAACAACTTCTGTTCATTTTCAAGTTCTTCCTACGTCTACGTTCTTGTTTAAAAGGATTTCGAAAAACACTGATTTTATTTCCCTAACATTTCATTTGCATTACCAAAAAATGTCTTTCCGATTACAGTTATTTTTTTTATAAGAATATTGGTTATTCAAAGAGGAATCATACATTGGTTTTATCTCTTTACCGTTTTTTTCGCTGGACCAAAAATGCTATAATAAGTCATTGCTTCAAAGGAGGAATTGTATGAAATATAAAACATCATTTCAGGTGGCTGGTAGCTTCTTTCTTGTCCTGTTTTTCATTTTGGGCTGGATCGTAAAGTTCCATCTGTCGTGGCTTTCTGGTTTCGATCAGTGGTTTACAGGCATTGTCAGAGCTTCTTATCCTGATCTGAACAGCTACCAACTCTTTATGACTAAATTCGGTAATCCTCTTACCGTCATCATTTTATTTGCTTGTGCGGCTTTATGGATGTGGTATAAGAAAAAAAGGGCAGAAACATTTTGGTTCGTTTCTGGATTTATTGTAATTGCTGGAATCATCAACCCGGTGATCAAACTATTTTTCATGCGAGAGCGTCCTTCATTGGCGCACTTAGTAGTTGAAACAAGTTACAGTTTCCCTAGTGGACATGCAGCAGGCAGTATGATTCTTTACGGTTCTTTACTATTTCTGCTTCCAGCTTTTGTTCAAAAAAGAACCTTACGCACATTGCTTCAATTGCTGATGATGTTTATTATAGTAAGTGTCGGGATAAGCCGCATTTATCTGGGCGTTCATTTTCCTACTGATATCATCGGCGGTTACTTACTCAGTCTTTCTTGGCTGTGCCTGACTTATCCAGTGTATAGAGAAAAAAGAAAACAAATAGATAACTCTTACAGAAAGAAGGACTTTTAATGACTTTTCCTTATTCAGAAGGAAATAAAAGATATCATTCTTGGAATTACGCTTTACGAAATGAGTTTGGCGGGAAAATTTTCAAGGTGCCGATCGATGGAGGATTTGACTGTCCGAATCGAGATGGGACTGTTGCCCATGGCGGTTGTACTTTTTGCAGTGTATCTGGTTCGGGAGACATGATCGTTGCACCTGAAGACCCTCTTCCAATCCAATTCCAGAAAGAAATCGACATGATGCATCAAAAATGGCCTCATGTCCAACAATACATCGTTTATTTCCAAAATTTTACAAACACCCATGCGCCAGTTGAAATAATCAAAGAACGATTTGAGCAAGTAGTCAATTTACCAGGTGTCGTAGGATTATCAGTCGGTACACGACCGGATTGTCTGCCAGATGAAGTAGTTGATTACCTTGCTGAACTGAACGAGCGGATGTATTTATGGGTAGAACTTGGATTGCAAACAACTTTTGAAGAAACTTCAAAACTGATCAACCGAGCACATGATTATCAAACTTATTTAGATGGCGTGGCTAAATTACGCAAACATAATATCCGTGTTTGTACGCATTTGATCAACGGATTACCAGGCGAAAGTTTAGAAATGATGAAAGAAAATGTCAGACGCACCATTTTAGATTCAGATATCCAAGGAATCAAGCTCCATTTGATGCATCTGATGCGCAAAACGAGAATGTTGCGGGACTATCATGAAGGTCGCCTTCAATTAATGAGCCGTCCTGACTATGTCAATGTCATTTGCGACCAGCTGGAAATGATACCAAAAGAGATCATCATCCATCGTTTGACAGGGGATGCGCCGTGGGATTCCTTGATTGGACCAATGTGGAGCTTGAAAAAATGGGAAGTCTTGAATGCAATTGATGAAGAACTTCTTCGCAGAGATAGCTTCCAAGGAAAATATGATGTACGGAAAAAGGTGAGCGTCTGATGTTGCAAACTGCTTTGCATTTCAGCCATACATTACTGCAAGAAATCTTGCAACCAGGGGATCACGTCGTAGATGCAACGATGGGCAATGGCCACGATACGGTTTTTCTAGCAGAACACATCGGAAAAACTGGTCATGTCTATAGTTTTGATATCCAGCAACAAGCAATCGATGCTACTCGTGAAAGGCTAGAACAGCGTCAGTTAGAAGAACGTGTCTCATTGTTTCTACAAGGCCACGAAACGTTAGGAGAAGTGATAGCTGAACAACAAAATCTCAAAGCAGGGATTTTCAATCTAGGGTATCTCCCAAAAAGTGATAAAGCAATCATCACTATGCCAGAGACTACACGCACAGCTATGGAAGAAATATTGAAACGACTTGTGCCTCGCGGACGATTGATCCTTGTCGTCTACTATGGTCATGAAGGTGGAGAAAAAGAACTGGATATGGTTGATTCTTTTTGTTCCAAACTGCCACAGGAAACATATAATGTGCTGAATTATCGGTTTATCAACCAAAAGAACCAGCCGCCTATTTTATATTGTATTGAGAAAAAAAGATAAATAAAAAACGCAAAACATAAATGATATGTTTTGCGTTTTTTTCTCTAATACTCAGGTTAGAGCGTTGATTTCATAACCTCTTTATTCACGGTGCTCAAAAGCTTATATCTGCGGTAATAAGTCCAACCAAATCAAAAACATGAGAAGCTGTTTTTGATTGGCTGTTCTTATTACTTGATGCAGGACAGCTTTTTCACAACCTCTTTATTCAAATACAAATTGATTATGATAAAGTTCCGCATAAAATCCATTTTCTGCTAATAACTCGTGATGACTGCCTTCTTCAATGACTTCCCCATCACGCAAGACAACGATTCTATCTGCATTCAAGATTGTTTTCAGCCGGTGAGCAATCACAAAGCTGGTTCTTCCTTTGATTGCTTCATCCATTGCTTTTTGGATCCTTGCTTCTGTTACCGTGTCTACATTACTTGTTGCTTCATCCAAAATCAATAAAGATGGATTTGTGATGATCGTTCGAGCAATACTGATCAACTGCTTTTGACCTGTACTGAATAAGTTATTTTCTTCGGATATCTCTGTATCATAACCTTTTTCTAACGTCATGATGAAGTCATGAATATTCGCTTGTTTTGCTGCATTGATGACTTCTTCATCTGAAGCGTCCGGTTTGCCGAATGTGATATTGTCTTTGATCGTTCCGGAGAACAATACAGATTCTTGCAAAACGATTCCTACATGTCTACGTAATGCATCAAGATCATAATCTCGGATATCTATTCCATCGATGACTACTGAACCATCATTGACATCGTAAAAACGGTTTAGCAGATTCATGATCGTCGTTTTCCCCGATCCTGTTGGACCAACAAGAGCAACCATTTCTCCTTTGTCCACATTGATCGAGACATCTTTCAAGACTAGTTTTTCTGGAGAATAACCAAAATCTACGTGCTGCAACGCAAGACCTTTTTCAACACCATCAAATGCTTTACCGTTTTCTGGTTTGACTTCATCTTTTTCATCAAATATTTCATTCAATCGTCTTGCCCCTGTAATCGCTAATTGGATCATGCTGTATCCAGATGAAATCTGCATCAGTGGTTGGTAATATTGTTGTGAATACTGGACGAATGTCACAACTAAGCCTAATGCCACCGAACGTTCCAAATCACCATTTAATGCTAACCAGCCGCCGAAAAAGATAACTATCGCTGTATTGACCAGTGACATTCCTTGCATCATCGGAAATAGTAGACCAGAATAAGCTTGTCCTTTGAAGGTTGCTTCGCGAACACTTTGATTATGCTCTAAGAATCCTTCAATCGTTTCTTCTTGTAAGCCATTTGTGATGATGACACGTTGTCCGCTGATTTTTTCATCCATATAACCATTTAGTTTCCCCACTTCATCTTGCTGAAGATCCACATATTTCCGTGCTTTGCGGATAATCAAGACAGCTATCAAAACGGCTACTGGAGTGGAAGCAATTGTAGCCCAAGCTAACTCTACATTTTGGCGGAACATCATGATCAAGATCCCGACAAGTAAAACAGCATTCGTGATGACTTGAAGCAAAGCTTGGTTCAAACTATTTTGAATATTATCTAAGTCACTGGTAAAACGACTTAAAATTTCACCGTCTTGATGAGAATCAAAGAAACGGATCGTCAATTTTTCCAATTTGTTGAATAGACCGATACGCATTCGGTTCGTTGACTTCCCTACTACTTGTGTGAACAAAATACTATAGATAAAGTTGGCTGCACTAGCTAGTACATAAAACAGCAAGAGTTTCCATATTACAGAAACAAATTTGCTTTTATCGTCTACGCCTTGCATCAAGCCTCCTACGTAATTAGCTAATTCTTGAAAAGCTTCCCCGATGTATTGAGGTGCCTTTACTTGTAGATAGGTAGCAATGATCACTGTGATAAAGATAAAGAAAAAGGAGAGTTTGTACCGCTTCAAATAGTGATAGAAAAATTTACTTGCTTTTATTAGATCAGTCATACTTACTCCTCCGTTCCTTTTTGAGTTTCAAAGATTTCCTGATAGACACGGTTTCCAGCTACCAATTCCTCATGGGTTCCTTCGCCGACTAATCTGCCTTCATCCAATACTAAGATGCGGTCTGCTTTGACAACAGAAGCAATTTTTTGTGCGATGACAATCGTCGTTGTTCCCTTCAAATCTCGATCGAGTGCTTCTCGGACCAGCTTTTCAGAGCGAGCATCCAGTGCACTCGTACTGTCATCTAGGATCAAGATCTTTGGATTACCGATAACGCCACGAGTAATGGATAAACGTTGCTTTTGACCACCAGAAAAGTTACTGCTACGTTCTTCTATTGGTGCTTCGTAACGATCAGATAACTTTTCGATGAATTCTTTTGCTTGAGCAATAGAAGAAGCATGTTCCATCTCTTTTTCTGTTGCATTCTTTTTCCCTTGGCGCAAGTTTTGAGCAATCGTTCCTGAGAATAAAATTGCTTTTTGCAAAACAAAGGAAACCGTTTGTCTTAAACTCTTTTCATTTACTTGACGAAGATCTACACCACCTACTTCAACTTTGCCTTCTGTCGGATCAAATAGACGAGGGATCAATTGTGCTAGTGTTGACTTCCCGGCACCAGTCGCCCCGACGATACCAACCATTTCTCCAGGTTTGATAGAAAAGCTGATATCTTTAAGCGTATCTGTATCCTCACCAGGATAACGAAAAGAAACATGGTCAAAAGTGACAGAACCCGTCAACTCTTGTTCTGGAACGTCTAAATAAGTAAGATCTGGTTCAGCATCTAAAATTTCCGCAATCCGCTTCAGCGATACGGCTGCTCTTGAAGTCATCATCATCATCATTCCGCCAATAATGATTGCCATCATAATCTGCATCAAGTAGTTCATGAATGAAGCAATTCCACCAATTAACGTAGGATCATCTTTAACAAGATCGCTCACAAAAAAGATCGCCCCAACCACAGCCAAATTGGCAGCCAGCATGAAGGACGGGATCATCACAGAAAATAATGTACCGACTATGATGTTGTGTTTTGTTAAGTCCTCACTTACTTTGCTGAATGACTTCAATTGGTTTTCTTCTTGTACAAAAGATTTCACTACACGAATCCCTAGTAAGTTTTCTTTTGCAATGCTATTCACACGATCAATCAGTTTTTGAATGATCATGAAGTGCTTGCCCATCCTTGTAAATGAAAGTGCCGTAATCAGAAATACCGTAACGATAAGCGCTACGATGATCCACCATAATTGCGGCATCGTGATCATAGCTAAAATGAAGGCACCAATAAATAAGAATGGAATTCGAAAAAGTGATTGCAAAGAAATCATCACTAAATTTTGGATTTGCGTGATATCATTTGTTAGACGAACAACAAGATTTCCAGCAGAGAACTGTTCGATATTTCCAAATGAAAATGTCTGGATCTTTCGAAATGCTTCTTCTCGGATATCTGCACTTACGCCTTGAGCTACTTTTGCAGAGAAAATCGTGTTCGTTACACCTGCGGCTAATCCTAGCAAAGCCAGACTGATCAGGTAAATACCAATTGTTTTCATTTCATCATTATCTTCTGTAATAATAGCTTCCAATACTTGCTGTAGTAACTTAGGTTGCCATAATGCTGCTGCAACCATGACTGCTACGGACAGCAAGGAAATAAAAACAGCTACTTTATATTTTTTCGCATGTCGTAAGATTAATTTCATTCGTTGATTACACCCCTTTGTTTAAATTGACAGGACTAATTTAACACTGTAAAATTAGACCGACTAACAATTTACCATGTTTAAAAAGATAATGCAATACACGAGGTTGATAAAATGGAAATAAAGCTTTCTCAAGCAATCATCATTCAGGCCGCCTTTGATATCCTGGCTGAAACACAAGCTCTTTCGCAGCTTTCCATGCGAAACATCGCAAACAGAATTCATGTTCAAGCACCTGCTTTATATTGGTATTTCAAAAACAAACAACAGCTCTTGCAAAAAATGGCTGAAACAATGGAAGAAGAATTAGCGCTTCCAGATCCAACTTTGCCTTGGAATGAACAGTTGCTGCAGTATATGGAAAATTACTATGACCTTTATACACGTTTCCCTTGTGGGGCAGAATTAGAAATCAATACTGTGCCCGCTTTTCCGAGTCGATTAGAACATTTGGAGCAAATGATCCAATTACTTGTTCGTGAAGGATTTTCAGTCACCCAAAGTCATCAGGCCATTGCCTCTCTCCACAATTTATTGATTGGACAGTTAATGGATCAGCAGCATGAACAGCAGCTTCGACAAAAAATTATGGACGGAAATGAATTTTTGAAAGAAACAGTTCTATTTATGCGTAATTATGTAGTTGAAAATCAATTAGAGGGATTTAAAGAAAGTATGCAGTCCCATGCAGAATTGAATGAAAAAGCACTCTTTCTAACGAGTGCACAAACCTATATTGAAGGCTTATGCCAACAAAATAAAAGAAGAGAAAACGAGCAGTAAAAAAGCTCCTATAGAGATCACTATGTTTGTGATCTCTATAGGAGCTATCTTTTTAAGACTCTTTTTTTATTTTTCTTCCATTAGCCACGCCAATGCACGTTGAATCCATTGGTCCCAGAAGATCCAGTTATGATCGCCAGGTCCTTGTTCAAAGGTGACCGCCAAGCCTTGTTCCTGCATAGCAGATACCATTTCCTGATTTGCCTGATAAAGAAAATCAGATTCCCCACAAGCCATATAAAATCTTGGAACTGGTTTTCCGCTTTTTACTAGTTCTTTCAATAAGTATTGCGGATCATTTTTTGAACCTTCGATTTGATCCAATGGTCCAAAGATCCCTTCCCAAAAAGATGCTTTACGAACCATCAAAAGATCATCCATTCGATTTCCTACAGAAACAGCGCCTGAAAGAGAGATTACTGCTGCGAAATTTTCTGATTTTGCAAGGCCTAGTTTTAACGCGCCATATCCGCCCATCGATAATCCAGCGGCATATGTTTTTTCTCTTTTTCTTGTTAATTGCGGGAATAATTCATGACAAATCTCAGGTAGCTCTTCTGCAATGAATGTCCAATACTTCATGTCATAAACTGTATCTGTGTACCAGCCAAGATCAGTAGATGGCATGATGACAGCTAATCCGTAGTTTGCTACATAACGTTCAATCGACGTACGTCTTTCCCATACACTATGATTGCCACCCATTCCATGAAGTAAATATAAAACAGGTATATCCGTTGTCTCTTGCTCTGAACTGGTGCCAATCACCTTTTTTGTTGTTTGCGGTAGTATCACATTTAGATTGACTTCCATTTCTAACACATTCGAATAAATATTTGCTTGAATAAATGCCATATTTTCGCCTTCCTTAGTAAGAAGTTATTTTTGAATAACTTTAAATTTGAATGATTCGGCTACGTACATATCTTAACCGAAACTACTGTTTTATTTTACCACTTTTTTCATGAACGAAAAGCGTTAAGACCAAAGCAATGATCACGAGTAACAAGCCAACTAGATAAACGGAATGTAACCCATCATAAAGAATTTTTCTTAATGGTAACAAAATATCCGCATCAATATATTTAGCCGTTTGTGGATTCACCAGTTTATTCATGATATCTGCATCATTTGTTAAATTTGCTGCTGCAAGTTCTCGTTTAGTTACCCCATTTATCAATAAACCAAAAATAGAAACCATGACTGTTTGACCAATTGTTCGAACTAACGTATTAAAAGAAGTTGCTACACCAAGCTGGTCACGAGATACACTATTTTGTGCACTGACAGTCGAGGTAGTCATGGTCACACCTAAGCCTATACCGATGACCGTTGATATAGCAAAAAACCATAAATAGTTACTTCTGAAAGGCATAAGATACAACCAAGCGCCCCCAATAGCTGCGATTAGTAGTCCAATTCTCAAGACCCAATGAGTTTTCATTTGAGTCATCCACTTGCTTGCAAGGAAAGAACCGACCATCCAGACTAGTGATAATGGTGCTAATACCAGCCCACCAATTGCTGCATTCAGCCCTAATACACCTTGCATCCACATAGGGATATAAACATCGATTCCCATCAAAAAACCACTAGCCAATGCTGCAGCCAAGTTGACCACAACAAATAGTGGATTTTTGAATAAATGCATCATGATGACAGGATCTTTAGCTCTTTTTTCGGCAAAAACAAAAATACCTAACATTACGATACTACCTAGCAGCAAAGCAGAAACAAGCGGACTCATTCCTTCGTCTCCTAATAATTGGAACCCTAACAGCAATGAGACAAGCATGGCCATCAAACTAAAACTACCAAAAATATCCATTGGTTTAGACTCATGTATGATTTTTGGTTCATTTAAATATAGCCAAATCAAAATAATTAATAGAATTCCGATCGGCACATTGATAAAAAAGATCCAGTGCCAGCTGATCGTTTCAACGATGAATCCTCCCGCAAGCGGTCCAAAAACACTGGCAATCCCCCAGGCTGAACTATTCAAACCTAAAACTTTTGCTCGCTTTTCAATAGAATAAAGATCGCCGATGATCGTCAAAGCTACTGGCATCATTGCCCCAGCACCCATCCCTTGAATCGCACGAGCAGCAATCAACCCAATCATGCTTTGAGATAAACCGCAAAATAACGAACCGATAATAAACAATAATGTCCCAAAAATAAAGATTGGTTTCCGTCCCACTTTATCCGCAAGTTTTCCGTAAATCGGAGTAAGCATAGCGTTTGTCAGCAAATAAATCGAAAATACCCAGTTCATGATTTCCATTCCATGTAATGAACCGACAATCGTTGGCATAGCGGTTGTTACGATTGTACCTTCAATAGCCGTCATGAACGTTGCAATGAAAATACTCACTGTGACCAAAGTAACATTTGTTTCTTTTTTCATCTTATTCCTCCCTTTCATTATGACAGGATCTAAAAATAGATAAATAATTACTATCTTTTTCAAGAGGTTAACTGCCATAAAAAAAGCTGGAACAACCACCACTTGGCGATCGTTCCAGCTGAATATAACTTATTTTGCTAAACTTGCTTTCAACGCATCTACTTTGTCCGTATGTTCCCAAGGCAAATCTACATCTGTACGACCAAAATGACCGTAAGCAGCTGTTTGTTTGTAAATCGGACGACGCAAATCAAGCATCTCGATGATTCCTGCTGGCCGAAGATCGAAGTTTTCTCTCACTGCAGCAATCAGTTCTTCTTCCGGAACCGTTCCAGTACCGAAAGTATTGATTGAGATCGAAACAGGTTGAGCAACACCAATCGCATAAGCTAGCTGTACTTCTGCTTTGCGAGCAAGCCCTGCTGCAACAATGTTTTTAGCAATATAACGTGCAGCATAGCTGGCAGAACGGTCAACTTTTGTCGCATCTTTACCAGAAAAAGCACCGCCACCATGACGAGCATAACCGCCATACGTATCAACAATGATTTTTCTTCCTGTTAATCCGGCATCCCCTTGAGGACCACCAATGACAAATCGGCCAGTCGGATTGATATAATATTTCGTTTGATCATCTAATAATTCAGCTGGAATAACTTCCTTCACTACTTTTTCGATGACATCATGACGAATTGTTTCATTATCTACTGCATCATCATGCTGTGTTGAAATAACGATTGTATCTACGCGTTCCGGTTGTCCTTGATCATCATATTCAACCGTTACTTGAGATTTTGCATCTGGACGTAAATACGTTAATTCATTTGATTTACGCAAATCTGCCAAGCGTCGTACCAGACGATGACTCAAAGCGATTGGTAAAGGCATCAATTCTGGTGTTTCATCTACAGCAAACCCAAACATTAAACCTTGGTCACCAGCACCAATCTCATCTAATACGTCTTTTTTATCTTCATCCCGGATCTCAAGTGCTTCATCAACTCCTTGAGCAATATCAGGAGATTGTTCATCAATCGCAACCAATACAGCTGCTGTATCTCCATCAAATCCGAATTTTGCACGTGTATAACCAATTTCTTTTATTGTTTCCCGTACGACTTTTTGAATATCTACATATGCCGTCGTAGATATTTCTCCAAATACTAAAACAAGACCAGTTGTTACAGACGTTTCACACGCTACTCGTGCTGTTGGATCTTGTTTTAAAATTGCATCCAAGATTGCATCACTGATTTGGTCAGCAATTTTATCTGGATGTCCTTCAGAAACAGATTCTGATGTAAATAAGTGTCTTTCTACCATTATAATGATTCCCCCTAGTTAAATTCGGTTACAAGGCATCTCCGTCCTGCGGATCCTTTCGGGAACTTGCAACGAACCAAGTATAGCAGATAAAACAGTTTTCTGCTCGTATTTTTTCATTTTTTTGCTTAAAAAATATAAAAATATTTTACATTAGAACTGTCCAAAAAAGCTTAGCACAATCATCCATAAAGATAACTCTGCTAAGCTTTTTAAAATCATTCTTTCAGATAAAAAGAAAAAGATACTCAAAAAGTATCTTCCATGACCCGTACGGGATTCGAACCCGTGTTACCGCCGTGAAAGGGCGGTGTCTTAACCGCTTGACCAACGGGCCAATAAAATAAATGGGCCTAAATGGACTCGAACCATCGACCTCACGCTTATCAGGCGTGCGCTCTAACCAGCTGAGCTATAGGCCCATAAAAACTAAAAGCGGGTGACGAGAATCGAACTCGCGACAACAGCTTGGAAGGCTGTGGTTTTACCACTAAACTACACCCGCATAATGGCGCGGGACAGAATCGAACTGCCGACACATGGAGCTTCAATCCATTGCTCTACCAACTGAGCTACCGAGCCAAACGGTTCCGACGGGAATCGAACCCGCGATCTCCTGCGTGACAGGCAGGCATGTTAACCCCTACACCACGGAACCAATGTTTTTAGTTTTTAATTGCGGGAGCAGGATTTGAACCTACGACCTTCGGGTTATGAGCCCGACGAGCTACCAGACTGCTCCATCCCGCGATAATATGAAAAAGGAGGATAAGGGATTCGAACCCTTGCACGGTTTTACCCGCCTGACGGTTTTCAAGACCGTTCCCTTCAGCCGGACTTGGGTAATCCTCCATGTAAAACTATATTAAATTAATGACCCGTACGGGATTCGAACCCGTGTTACCGCCGTGAAAGGGCGGTGTCTTAACCGCTTGACCAACGGGCCAGGTAAAACAAAATATTGAAACGGAGAAGGAGGGATTTGAACCCTCGCGCCGGTTTCCCGACCTACACCCTTAGCAGGGGCGCCTCTTCAGCCACTTGAGTACTTCCCCAAAACCAATAAGATTTTGTACTAATGGGCCTAAATGGACTCGAACCATCGACCTCACGCTTATCAGGCGTGCGCTCTAACCAGCTGAGCTATAGGCCCATAAAAAACTAAAAGCGGGTGACGAGAATCGAACTCGCGACAACAGCTTGGAAGGCTGTGGTTTTACCACTAAACTACACCCGCATGGCGGTTCCGACGGGAATCGAACCCGCGATCTCCTGCGTGACAGGCAGGCATGTTAACCCCTACACCACGGAACCAGTGTTTTTAGTTTTTAATTGCGGGAGCAGGATTTGAACCTACGACCTTCGGGTTATGAGCCCGACGAGCTACCAGACTGCTCC